>JABFRW010000050.1 GCA_013140805.1 Candidatus Eisenbacteria bacterium | reverse complement strand
GCGGATAGCGACCCAGGATCTCGGCGCGGCGCGGCGTGCCGATGCCGCCGGCGCGTACGATCTCGACCGCCGCGGCGCGCGCGGGGAAGAATCGGAACTCGTGATTGATCGCCGCCACGCGCCCCGCCGCACGTGCCGCATCGCGCATCTCGATCGCCTGGAAGCGATGCAGCGCGGTCGGCTTCTCGCACAGCACGTGACGTCCGGCCGCGAGTGCCGACAGCATCATCGGATGATGCAGGTCGACCGGCGTCACGATGCTGACCAGATCGGCTTCCACTTCGGCGATCAGCTGTCGCCAGTCGCCCGAGGCATTCACGATCCCCAGCTCGTCGGCCACCCGCCGCGCCTTCGCCGCGTCGCTTCCCGCGATGCCGACCACCTCGAAGCCTGCATGGCGTTGAAATCCGACCGCCTGCACCAGGCGCGCGAACGATGCGCCCAGAAGGATCACGCGAATCTTCGACATCCGTCCTCCGATCGATCGTCCGCCGCGCGGGCGGTGCGTGCGCAGTGAAGCGGCCCGAGCCCCGGCGTGCAAGCCACGCGTGGGCGACACCCGACCGCATGCGCCCGCCACGCGGCCCGCGGCGCAATTGGTGTGCTAGTCTGCGCGCTCGTTTCGCAGTCCGCGTCCAGTGTGACCCGCATTTCCGCCCGTTCGGAGACACTCCATGCGCGATCCCCGCGGCGCCCGATTGGCGCAGGTCATCGTTCGTCACTCGACGCAGCTGAAACCCGGCGAAGCGGTGCTGATCGAGGCGTTCGATGCTCCCGACGCGATGGTGCTCGACTTGATCGAGGCGACCTACGCGGCCGGCGCGCTGCCGATCGTCTCGTTGCGCCGCAACGAGGTCACCCGCTCGCAGCTGCGCGGTGCCACCGTTCCGTTTCTCGAGCGCCAGGCCGCGATCGAACGCTTCACCATTGAGCAGGTGCAGGCGTACGTCGGCCTGCGCGGCACCCTGAACATCTCCGAGCTCTCGGACGTTCCGGGCGATCGCATGGCGCGCTATCAGGACATCGTGGCGCGGCCGGTCCATCTCGACTACCGCGTCAATCACACCCGCTGGGTGGTGCTGCGGTGGCCGAGCCCCTCGATGGCGCAGCAGGCGTCGATGAGCACCGAGGCATTCGAGGACTTCTACTTCCAGGTCTGCACGCTCGACTACGCGAAGATGTCGGCGGCGATGGATCCGCTCGAGCAGCTCATGGTGCGGACCGACCGCGTGCACCTCAAAGGTCCCGGCACCGACCTGCGCTTCAGCATCAAGGGGATCGGCGCGGTCAAGTGCGAAGGCCGCCGTAATCTTCCCGACGGCGAGTGCTTTACGGCGCCGGTGCGCGACTCGGTCGAGGGCACGATTCGATACAACACTCCCTCGCTCTATCTGGGAACCACCTACGAGCACATCGAGTTCACGTTCGAGGGCGGTCGCATCGTGAAGGCGACCGGCACGCCGCAGCCCGCGCTCGATCAGTTGCTCGATACCGACGAGGGCTCGCGCTACATCGGTGAGTTCTCGCTCGGCTTCAATCCTTACATCCATCGTCCGATGAAGGACACGCTGTTCGACGAGAAGATCACCGGCTCGTTGCACTTCACGCCCGGTCAGGCCTACGGAATCGCCGACAACGGCAATCGCTCGAATGTTCACTGGGACCTGGTGCTGATTCAGACTCCGGAGTACGGCGGCGGCGAGGTGTGGTTCGACGGCACCTGCATCCGACGCGACGGACGATTCCTCGTGCCCGAACTCGAAGCGCTCAACCCGGAGCGGTTGAGAGACTGAGGCACCCGTGAGCCGCCGCCCGTTTCCCCGCACGACGCCGCCGTCGCGGCTCGAACCGGTGCTCGCATCGGTGGTCGCTGCCGTACTCGCAATGCTCTGGGCGCCGCGCGCCGCGCGCTTCACGACCGACAGCGAGTCGTACCTCGACGTGGCGGCGAACCTGCGAGCCGGACTCGGACTGGTGCAGCAGGTGGTCGACTTCTGGCGGCCGCAGCTCCCCGATCCACTCGGCATGTGGCCACCTCTCTACCCCGGCACGCTGGCCGCGTTCGCCGCGTTCGGAGTCCCCCTCGAACGTGCCGCCACACTGGTGCCGGGGCTCGCGTTCGTCGCCTTTGCGGCGCTCTTCCACGCCTTCGCGTTGCGCGTCACGACGCGACCGGCCGCGCGGATCGCGACCGCGATCACGCTGCTCTCGCCCGCACTCGGACGCGCCTCGGGCATGGCATGGAGCGAGTGGCCATTCCTGATGTGGATCGGCGCGTCGTGCCTGATGCTCGAACTTGCGCTGGGCGACGGCCGCGGTCGACACGATGCGAGGCGGCGACTGTGGCTGGCGGTGATCGCGGGAGCATTCGCCGGGTTCGCATGCCTCACGCGCTACCTGGGCGGCGCGCTGGTCGTCTCGGCCGCACTCGTGCTGCTGATCAGCAGCGCGCCGCGCGCACGCCTCGCAGGCTTCCTGGCGCCCGCACTCGGGCTGCCGGGGCTCTGGGCGATCTGGAATCTTCGCCACTTCGGCCGCCCATTTGGCCCCGCTCTGCCGCGCGCCCACGAGACGATGCTCGAAGTCTGCGGGCAGTTCGCGTCGGCGATGCGCTGGACCCTGCTGCCGGCGCCGATGCCGCCGCACACGCTGCTGGCGGTGGTGGCGCTGGCGGGAATCGCCGCGCTGCTGGTGACGAGTCTGGTGCTCGGCCGTTCACGGGCGATCGCCGGGGCGTTCGCGCTGTGCTTCGCCGCATCCCTCGTGGCGGCGCGTTCCGGCGCGAGCGTGAATCCGATCGGTGAGCGTTACGTGCTGCCGCTGATTCCGTTCGTGTGGCTCGCGGCCGCGAGCACGCTCGCGTGGCTGGCGGCGCGGCTGCGTGCGGGTGCGGCGCTCGCCACCGTGCTCGCGGTGGTGTTGCCGTGCGCGGCGGGAGTTCAGACGATTCGCGAGCTGCGCGCACGGCCGACGCCGGCACTCGAACCGCGCGCGCGCGCGGCATTGCACGACGAGCTGCGAGCGCTGCTCGGCGACGGACGGGGGCCGGTCCTGTCCGATGCCGCCCACTCGGTGCGGCCCGCAACCGGGCGCGCCGCGATCGAAGTGCCGGAGGCGGGCTTTCGACTGCGCCCCTTCCTCGAGGTCGATGAGTTGCGCTGGCGTGGCCGCGGTGTGCGCGAGGCGGTGTTCTCGAATGCGAGCTGGCGCGGAGACGGCGACGGGCTGGCGCTCGCGCTCGCGACCGCGCGACACGGCGCATGGCTCGCGCAGCGCATCGCTCCCGGAAGTCCCTCTCGCTGGACCGTGATCGACTCGAGTGCGCACTTCGTGCACTTCGCGCTCGACTCGGCGGCAGCGAACTAGCGCGTGACCAAGACCTTGGACCAGCGCTGACCCTGCGGCGTCACGAGGCGTACGAAGCGCACGCCTGGCCGCGCCCCGGCGATCGCTGCGGCCGCACCGTCCCACGGCACCAGGCTCGCTCCGCGCGGGAACGCACGATCGGCGAGCACTCCGAGTCGCCGCCCCTGAACGTCGAAGATCTCGAGTCGTCCATGGGTTGGAACGTCGGATTGCACCAGCAGCACCGGGCCGTTGGCAGTCGGCGAGTTCTGCAGGGTCCGCAGCGAGAGCGACTCGTGGTCGTCGACGCGCAGCGCGGGATCGATCACTTCGCCGGGATCGCCCGAGCCGCTGCAGCCGCCGATCGGCGTCACCACCAGCACGGAAGTGATCGCGGTGCCGTCGAGCGTCAGAATCCTCACCTCGCTGTTGGTCGAGTCGGCGTCGTCGGCATCGTGATAGCGCCGCGCGATCCACGGGAAGGTCACGAGCGAATCGTCCACGAAGACGCTGTCGGGCAACCCGAGTTCGTAGGCGCTCAGCACGTCGTCGGGCGGCCCCCCGTCGACCTCGGCGCCGTACAACTTCACCCACCGGCCACCGAACGAGTTGATCGAACGCAGCTCGACCGTGACCGGAGAACCGATCTCGACCGAGTCGGGCGCCCAGCTCAGCGACTTCACGTGGAAGAAGTCGGGCTGCACGACGCCGAACGTCCCGTCGAGCTTCCAGACCATGCGTCGAATGTCGACTCGGTCGAAGTTGACGAAGCAGAAGTAGTCGTTCGAGCCGTCGCGCATGAACTCGGAGGCGAACCAGAAGCTGGTCGAAAACCCCAGCGTGTTCGCGAGCGCCCCGTGATAGGTCCAGCCCGACGGATCCGCGAGCGGATCGAGCCCGGTCGACCACGCGATCGGTTCCGAGCCGTTGGTGCTGAACATCAGATACCAGGTGCCGTCGTGCTCGAATAGATGCGGTGACTCCGCGAGCTCGCGATTGGTGGTGGTGTGGTAGGTCTCCCACAGAGGGCCGATGTCCGACCAGTTCTCGAAGTCGTTGAAGCTCTGGGCGACGTCCACGACGTAACGGTTCGGGTCGCTGGCCGGCACGGTGCTCTGGTACATCAGCCAGCGGCCGGGGGTCGAGGGATCCGGCATCACGAATGGATCGCGCAGATTCCCCGCCGCGGCGGCGAGCGGATTGCAGAGACTCCAGGGCACGTCACCGCACTCGTAGATCGGCGCATCCACCCGGTTCCACTCGTACAGATCGCTCGAGACCGCGAGTCCGGTGCGCTGGTGGAACGAGTACACGCCGGGTTGCTCGGTGACGCCGGTGTAGAACATGTAGTAGAGGCCGCCGACCTCGATCACGTGCGGCGCCCACACCCGGTGGTTGTCCCACTCGGTCGGCCGGATCGGCAGCACGCTGTCCTCGTTCGCCCACGTGAACAGGTCGTAAGAGGTGGCGTGCCCGATCGCATTCTCGGTCAGCCCGTTCGGGTCGTTGATGTTCGTCCGGGTGTAGAAGATGTGATACAACCCGTTGCGCTTGAGGATGCTGAAGTCCTTGGCGCGCCACGGGCGCGGAGGGATCATCCAGCCGGCGCTCGCGGTCTCGACCACCGCCGGAAGCGCGAACGCGAGCATCGCCAGGACGAGCACGGCGCGTGCGGAGACGCGTGGCAACCTGAATCTCGGCATCCAAGAGCGGGCAAGCAGCAGAGGCAAGGCGTTCGCTCCGAAGCATTCGCGCCTGACGGCGCGTCGGGGGGGTCGTTCGAGCCGACGATGCGGGCTCCGATTATCCGGCCCCGCCGGGCGCCCGTCAACGTTCGAGACGCGCCCCGACCCCATCCGAGCGACCATGATCCAACTGCAGGGCATTCGCTATTCGATCGGGCAGCGTGCGCTGTTCGAGGATCTCGACTGGGTGATCGCCCCCGGCGACCGCGTGGCGCTGGTCGGGCCGAACGGCGCCGGCAAGACGACCCTGCTGCGCGTCATCCTTGGCGAGCTCGCGCCCGAGGTCGGCTCGCGCGTTCTCGCGCGTGGTACGCGGCTCGGCTACCTGCCACAGGAGGCAGCGGAGCGCTTCGACGGCACGGTGCTCGATCGTGCTCTCGAGGCCTATCGCCATCTGCTCGAGATGCGCGAAGAACTCGACGCGCTGCACCAGCGCCTCGGCGAGATCGCTCAGGACGACGAGCATCTTTCGGCGCTGCTCGAGCGCGCGGGCGAACTCCAGCATCACCTCGACCTTCACGACGAACACACCATGGTGCCCGAAGCGCGCCGCGTGCTGAGCGGACTCGGCTTCTCGGTCGCCGATCAGGACCGGCCGCTGACCGAGTTCTCGGGCGGATGGCGTATGCGGACCGCACTGGCGGCGCTGCTGCTCACCGATCCGACCGTCCTGTTCCTGGACGAGCCCACCAATCACCTCGATCTGCCGGCGATGGAATGGCTCGAGGACTACCTCGAGACGTTTCGCGGCGGGCTCGTCGTGGTCTCGCACGACCGCGTGTTCCTCGACCGCGTGGCGACCGAGGTGCGCGAACTCGACAACGCGACGCTCGAGACCTATGCGATGAAGTTCACCGCCTACCTGGAGGAACGCGAGACGCGTCGTGAACGCGTGGCGGCGCACAACGCGCAGCTCAATCAGAAAATCGCGCAGCTCAATCGGTTCGTCGAGCGCTTCGGCGCCAAGAACACCAAGGCGGCGCAGGCGCAGAGCAAGCGCAAGCAGATCGCTCGACTCAAGCAGCAGCACGTCGTGCTGCCGCGACGGCCGAAACACATTTCGTTCTCGTTTCCCCCGCCGCCGCACGCCGGCCGCACGCTCGTCAAGCTGCGGGATGCGTCGTTTTCGTACTCGCCGCAGCACGAGATCCTCCGCCAGGCGACGCTCGAGATCGCGCCCGGCGACAAGATCGCAATCGTGGGCGCCAACGGCGCCGGCAAGACGACGTTGCTGCGCATGATCGCAGGCCAGCTCGCCCCCGTCTCCGGTGTGCGAGAGGTGTCGCAGCACGCGTCGATGGCGTACTTCGCACAGCACGCGGCCGAAACGCTCGAACCCGAAGCCACCATCCTGGGCGCGCTCGAGGCGACCGCGCCTGCGGCGTGGCGGCCGCGACTGCGCTCTCTGCTGGGCAACTTCCTGTTCTCGGGCGATGACGCGTTCAAGTTGTGCCGCGTGCTGTCCGGCGGCGAGCGTCAACGCGTGGCGCTCGCGCGCCTGCTGATGACGCCCGCGAACCTGCTGCTGCTCGACGAGCCGACGCACCATCTCGACCTGGCGGGCAAGGAAGTGCTCGAGTCGGCGCTCGAACAGTTTCCGGGTGCCGTGATCGTCGTCACCCACGACCGCTCACTGATGGCGCGGCTTGCGACCCGGGTGCTCGAAGTGGACGGCGGTCGCGTGCGCCTCTATGCGGGCGGCTACGACGACTGGGAGTCGGCGCGTCTCGCGCGCATCGTG
>JABFRW010000049.1 GCA_013140805.1 Candidatus Eisenbacteria bacterium | reverse complement strand
GCCGTCACTGGCGCCGCCGGCACTGGCGCCGCCGCCGGCGTGGGTGGCGCGGGTGGCGTCGCCGGCATCGCGCCGCTTCCCGCTTCGATGCGTCCGATCACGTCGTCCACATGGACGGTCTCGCCGACCGCGCGGGCGTGCTTGAGCACTCCCGGGCCAGGTGCGGCCAGCTCGACCGCCGCCTTGTCGGTCTCGAGTGTGGCGATCGGCTGATCCATCGCGACCGTCGCGCCGTCCGGCTGCAGCCACTGCACCAGCACCGCCTCCGAGATCGACTCGGCCAGACGCGGCACCTTGATTTCACTCACTCCACGCCTCCTGTCGTCATCCGTTCTCGCGGCGCGCCCGGCGCGCCCGTGCGGTTCCGTCGCGAGCCGTCGAAGTGGCGCGCGGTCGCAGCGCTCCGACCTCGCACAGCGCGCGATCGAGCAGCTCCCGCTCCTGCTCGACGTGCATCGCGTAGTAGCCGGTCGCCGGAGTCGGCGCGGCCTTGCGCGCCGCGAGGCTCAGCGTCGCGCCGGTCGGCAGCACGTCCTCGAGCCGATGACGGATGGCGCGCCACGCGCCCATGTTCGCAGGCTCTTCCTGGACCCAGCGCAGGTCGCGTGCATTCGGATAGCGAGCGAACACCTGCCCCAGCTCCTCGCTCGGGAATGGATAGAGCTGCTCGAGACGCACCAGTGCAACATCCGACAATGCGCGCGTCTCGCGCGCAGCCTGGAGCGTGTAGAAGAACTTGCCGGAGGTCAGTAGCACGCGACGCACCGCCTTCGCGTCGCCGCCATCCGGATCGTCGAGGACATTCTGGAATCCGCCGTCCGCGAACGCCGCGACCGGCGAGACCACCCGCTTGTGCCGCAACAGACTCTTGGGGCTCATGATCACGAGCGGCTTGCGGAACCGGCGCTGGAGCTGGCGCCGCAGCGCGTGGAACAGCTGCGCGGGCGTGGTGAGGTTGCAGACCTGCATGTTGCCGTTCGCGCACAACTCGAGGAATCGCTCGAGACGCGCGCTCGAGTGCTCCGGTCCCTGGCCCTCGTAGCCGTGCGGCAGCAGCAGCACCAGCCCCGACATGCGCCGCCACTTGGACTCGGCGCTCGCGATGAACTGGTCGATATAAACCTGCGCGACGTTCGCGAAGTCGCCGAACTGCGCTTCCCACACCACCAGCGTGTGCGGATCCGCGGTCGAATAGCCGTACTCGAATCCGAGGCATGCCGCTTCGTTGAGCGGCGTATCGATGAGGTCGATGCGGCCCTGTGACTCCGCGAGGTGCTGGAGCGGAACGAAGCGATGCCCGTCGTTCTGATCGCGCGGCACCGCGTGCCGGTGGCTGAAGGTTCCGCGCCCGGTATCCTGCCCGCTCATCCGCACGTTGCGCCCGTCGACCAGCAGGCTCCCGAGAGCCAGCGCCTCGCCGAGTCCCCAGTCGATGCGATCGGCCTCGAACATCTCGCGCCGATCGGTCGCGAGCCGCGCGATCTTGGGATGCGGCGCGAAGCCGTCGGGAAACCGCGTGAGCCCGTCCACCACGGCGCGCAGCCGCTCGCGCGCCACCGCGGTGTCGGCGCTCCAGTCGTCGCCTGCCCACTCGAGCCCGCTCCATGCGCCGGCCGGAGTCGTGGGCGCCTGGTAGGGATCGGCGCTGCGGGCGCGCTGGTGAGCGGCCTGGAGCCCGGCATCGAGGTCGCGCTCGATCGTCTGAACCGCCGCAAGGTCGAGCACCCCTTCGGCGACCAGGCGCTCGGCGTAGCGGCGAGATGCCGGGACGTGACGAGCGATGGTCCGATACATGGCGGGCTGCGTGAAGGTCGGATCATCCAGCTCGTTGTGCCCGTGCCTGCGGTAGCAGATCAGATCGATGATCAGATCGCGCTTGAACCGCATGCGGTAGTCCACCGCGATCGCGATCGCGTGCACCGCCGCTTCGGGATCGTCGCCGTTCACGTGCAGGACCGGGGCGCCGATCACGCGCGCGAGATCCGTGCAGTAGCGCGAGGAGCGCTGGTGCCAGGGCGAGGTCGTGAAGCCGATCTGGTTGTTCACCACCACGTGAACGGTGCCTCCGGTCTCGTAGGACGGCAGCGGCGCCATGACGAGCGTCTCGGACACCACCCCCTCGCCGGCGAACGCGGCGTCACCATGGAGCAGCACCGGAATTCCACGGTCGCGGCCGGCGTCATGCATCAGGTCCTGGCGCGCGCGCATCGAGCCGAGCACCACCGGATTCACGAACTCGAGATGGCTCGGATTGAAGTTCATGTCGACGTGGATCGAGCGTCCGCCACGCATCTCCCGCACGCTCGAGTAGCCCATGTGGTACTTCACGTCGCCATGCCCGGTGACGTCCTGAGGCGCGAACGACGCCTCGAACTCCGAGAAGATGCGCTCGTACGGTTTTCCCATCACCAGCGCCAGCACGTTTAGTCGTCCGCGATGCGGCATGCCCATCACGATCTGCTCGACTCCACGGTCCGACGCGCGTTCGAGCAGCGTGTCGAGCATCGGAATCAACGCCGCCGCGCCTTCGAGCGAGAAGCGTTTCTGGCCGACGTACTTGACGTGCAGGAACTGCTCGAAGCCGTCGGCCGCGAGCAATCGCGACAACACCTGCACGCGCTCGTGAGGTTCGAGCGCCGGACGGTTGTGAGCCGCTTCCATGCGTTCGGCGAGCCACTCGCGCACCGTATCGTCCGGCACCTGCATGAACTCGACGCCGAGCGTTCCGCAATAAGTCGTCCGCAGCGCTTCGAGCAGACCTCCGTAGGTGCCGTCGAAGGGTCCCCGAAACGGAGCGCCGTCGCTCGGTCGTCCCAGGTCCTCGGTCGTGAGGCCGACGGCCGCGAGCGCCAGCAGCGGATGATCGCCGGGCGGTTCGGAGAGCGGATCGAGGCGCGCCACCAGATGCCCGAACTCGCGATAGGCGTTGACCAGCGCATAGGCCCCACGCTCGGCGTCGGTGCCGGCAACCGCGGGCGGTCGATGGCCCGCGAGGTCGAAACCCGCGAAGACCAGCGCCCACTCCGGCGTGACCGCGGCGGGATCCGCCAGGTAGAGGCGGTAGAGCTCCTCGACGTAGCCGGCATTGGCGCGCTGGGTCAGGTCGATACGTTCGGTCACGACGTCCTCTCGTGTCGCACGGCTGGATTCGCGCGCCTCACGCGCGCCACGGCCTCGCATCGGAGTTTCACGGGGCGGCAGGGTATCACGTCGACCGACTAGCGCAGGGGCGCGACCCCGACCTGCAATCGCGAGCGGGCCGCCGGATCGACCCATGCGAAGATCAGCCGCTCTCCGGAACGCGCGACGCGCATCACGCCGCTCGAACGGCGGCCCGGCACCGCAGCGATCTCGCGCGGTGCTCCGAGAAGGCCGTCACGCGAAACGCGGCGCGCCAGCCACCGCGCCCGTTCGTCGACTCCCTCGAGCCACGTCACGATCGCATCACCTCCCGGCACTCCGACCACGTCGACGCGACCCAGCGCCTGCCCGAGATCGAGCCGCGATCGGTGCGCGAGCGTCGCTCCCCCGTCGACCGAGAACGCCGCCTGCACGCGAGGGGAGTCGGCAGCCGCGGAATACCAGGCGAGGAACAACCGTTCTTCGATCGCGTCGATCGCCGGACCGTTGACGGGGCAACCCTGAATCCGCCAGCCATCCGTCATCTGGGACTGCGGCGTTCCCCAGCCGGGGCCGATCTGGCGCCGGATCGAGACGTCCCGCACCTCGTCGAGGTCGCGGTCCCGATACGCCACCACCGCTCCATAGAAAGACGCGGCCACGCTGGTCGCGCAGCAGTCGCATACCCGCGCATCGACCTGCGATTCACCCGAGATGCGTCCCAGCGAGTCGATGAATGCACTGCGCAGCGCCGTGTCGTACTCGCCCTCTTCCTTCCCCACACCGGCGCGGCCATCGAGCCATACAATGCGAGCCCCGCCGGGTTCTGCGGCAAGCGAAACGAATCCGTGCTCGGTGGGGCTGCGATCGTCGTGAACCGTGACCGGAGTGGTCCAGCGGAGGCCCCCATCGGTCGAGACCGCCGCGCGGACGTGCGAGGCGTGCAGACTGCCCGGAGCGCGCCACGGCCATGCGAGCACCAGGCGACCCTCCACCGGGGCGAGCAGCGCCGGGAAGTCGGCACCGTTCGCGATCAGCGACTCGCTCTCGACCACGGTGGTCGGCACCGACCACCGACCGTTCGCGAGCGAAGCGACGCGGAGCCGGCGCTTCACACTGTCGACCGGCTCGATCCAGCTCAGGTAGATCGTTCCCCCGGGCGCGACCGCCAGATCCGGCTGGCCGGCGAGTGCGGCGGCCGGCGGGGCGACGCGCTTGAAGCCGGGGTAGCGCGTGACCCGCACGGAGGCAGTTCCGGCCCCGGAAGCCGTGGCCGGGAGCAGGACCGCGACCGCTATTAGTAGAGCGAGCCGTGAGGCGCGCTCCTGCCACCAGGGCGCTGGGCGAGTGACGATCGGTCGGGACACGGGCGGGGACGATAGCAGGACCGCACTTCGCCGTGAATCCGACCTCCTCGAGTGCCGATGAATCCAGCCAGCGACGGGGTGATTCCCCATGCCTCTCCGGCTCAGCGCCGGCGATCGGGACCGGGCGATGCGCACGCGAGAATCGTGCAGCCGGCACTCGGCGCTCTGCGGCGCGGACTTCGGAGTGCCCGCGCATGGCGAAAACCCGCGCGTTCGCGGGGCGCAATACGATTCCGAAGATGGGCCCGATTCATGCAACTGCCAAGGCAGGATCTTCCCGAATGCCTCGGAATGGCATTCCGATCGACGCAGGAGGTGTTCGTGTCCAGTTCGCGCGGCTTCACTCTGGTGGAGCTGATGGTGGTGCTCGTGATCGCAGGAGTCCTGGTCGGCTTCTCGATGCCGGGAGCGATGAAGTATCGAAGCACCATGACCCACGTGAAGGCCCGGCAGATGGTGCGCGAGGACATCATCAGCGCGCGTCAGTCGGCCATCACGCGTCACGTCCCGGTCTACGTCCGGTTCGGTACGCCGCCGACCAACACGAACATCACCTCGTATCGTATTCACATCGACACGAACGGCGATGGCGCCGTCACGACCGGCGAGCTGAACGACCTTCGCAATCTGCCGAGCGGCACGCGGCTGTCGCTGGTCTCGCTCACACCCGTCGACACGATCGCATTCATCACCACCGGCTTGCTGCGCCCCGGAACGGGCGGTGGCCAGCTCATCGTCAACAGCCCCTCTTCGGGCCGCACCGACACGCTGCTCGTCTCGGCGGCGGGAATGGTGTACGTGCCATGACCCAACTCACACGGATTCCGAAGCGCCGACTCTCGCCGCAGGCCGGGCTCACGCTGGTCGAGACCATGGTCGCGGTACTGGTGTTCTCGATCGGAGCGCTGGCCCTTGCGCTGGTGATTCCGCTCGGGGTGAACCGCATCACCAAGACCGGCCAGCAGTCTCGTGCATCGTCGCTCGCTTCACGCATCACCGAGGACTTGCTCTCGACTTCGTTCGACGATCCGCTCCTCGACGACGGCAGCCACACCGACACCAACAATCCCTACCCCGGCAGCTACTTCGTGAGCTGGTCGGTCCAGGACAGCCTGCCGATCAACGGCTGCAAGAAGATCCTGCTTGAAGTTCGTCGCGGGGGGCTGACCGGTCCCGTGCGCGCCCGTACCACCGCGGTCGTGGCCTCCTCGGGGACCTGATCATGAACCTCAACCACGCCTCTACGCGCAACGACGCACGCGGCTTCTCGCTGGTCGAGATGATGATCACGCTCTCGATGCTCGCCGTGATCATGCTGATGCTCTACGCCACTCTGTTCGGCGCTCAGAACGCCGCCACCGAGACCACCCGGCGCGCCTATGCACGCAACTCGGGCCGCGAGGCGATTCAGCTCATCGAGCGCGATCTGCGCATGGCCGGTTCGGGCTGGGGCACGCTACCCGTGCAGATCTCGAACAACGGTGCTGCCGGAACGCTCGGCGCCATCACGCCAGGGCCTGCCAGCGGGCAGAGCGACTCGCTGCGCATGCTCGGGACGTTCGGCTCGCACTCGGTGCTCAGCACCGCCATGGCGAACGCGGCCGCGACCACCACCGTGGACTCGATCGGTGGGTTCAACGCCGGCGACTTCTTCGTGATCACGAACGGCATCGTCGCGCACCTGTTCAACGTGACGTCCGTCAACACCGGAACGCGCCAGCTCGCGCATGCTACCAGCTCCAGCTGGAACGTCGCCGGCGGGCACGCGCAGTTCCCGGCCGCTCCCGGTTATCGAGTCGGCACCGACGTGTACGAGGTGACTCAGATCGCGTACCGCGTCGACTCCCTGAACTATCGCCGTCGCACACTGGTGCGCCAGGAGAACGGCGGCATTCCGCAGATCGTCGCCTACGGCGTCGATTCGCTGAAGATCTGGTATCGCATGCGCGACGGCTCTATCACGCGCAGCCCTGGCCAGATCATCGACATTCGCGAAATCGTTCCGATTTTGTACACCCGGTCGGGCAAGAGCGCACGTCTGGATTCCACCTGGACGTACGTTCACCCGCGTTCCTTCTAGGAGGAGATATGAAGCGTCACGAGATCGTCGGGCCCCGCAGCGAACGCGGTGTCGCGCTCGTCACAGCGGTGCTCTTCGTCTTGCTCGCGGCGCTGGTGGCCGGGACTTTTCTGGCGACCACCACGCGCGAGCAGTCCGTCAGTTCGAGCGTGCACGTCGCCAAGGCCTCGCTTTACTCGGCCGACGCGGGTGTGCGCACCGCCCAGCAGATGCTGGCCAATCTCGGCCAGGCCAAGATGGAGAGTCTGGCCACGCTCCGCGTCGCGAACGGCAATGTTGGTCCGGTGATCCCGGCGCCGAACAGCGTGTTCCCGACCGGCAGCATGTCGATTTCGTCGAGCAGCGACCCCAAGTTCACGGCCAGCACCTCGATCGCGTGGGCGGATAGCGACCTCACCGATACGGCTCAGGTCTTTAACTATCGCTACCGAATCACCTCGACCGGTCAGTTCGGTGCGCGCGGTGTGCGTGCGGTCGAGACCACGGGGCTCCTGCGCCTCTCGGCAGGTCGCGGAACGTTTGCCGACTACCTCATGTTCACCGACATCCACACCACCTCGAGCGGGACCGGCGTGTGGTTCAACTCGTCCACGCGCATGAATGGCCGCGTCCACACGAACGGCATCTTCCGCTTCGCGCTTCAGCCGCAGTTCACGGACCTGGTCTCGAGCGTCAATGCGCAGGCCTGGTACAACAACAACGGTTCTGCCATCTCGCTGGCCGCGAATTCGAATGGCAGCGTCGACGTGCCGCAATTCGGCGGCGGATTCCAGCGCGGCGCAGGCACGATCGCGCTGCCGACCACGTCGTTCCTGCAGCAGAATGCGACGCTCGGTCAGGCCACACCCAGCAGCTCGACCGGGCCCACGAACGCACAGCTCAACATGGCGTTCTCGGGATCGACCAGCGGCAGCTCGCCGGCGGATGGTATTTACCCGGTGACGAATGGAACGAGCGCCCTGGTGGGCGGTATCTACATCAAGGGCAACGTCAATTCAATGCGCATGTCGGTGAACGGTGGCGGCCATCAGGTCTACACCATCGTTCAGGGCAGCACCACCAAGACCATCACGATCAATCGCGCGGGTCCGAGCACCACGATCGTCACGAACAGCGGCACGCCGGTCGTCTACACCGGGGTTCCGAGCGGCTCGATCTTCTGCAGCGGCTCGATCAGCGACTTCGGCGGCCCGGACCGTGCCGACGTCGATGACCCGCCGATCGCGGGTCTCGCCGACAACAATCAGACCACCATCACCGCGGCCGGCGACATCGTGATTCAGTCCGACGTCCTCGCGAGCGACTACGACGACGGCAACTCGGTGCTGGGCATCTATTCGAACGGCGGCAACGTGAGAATCGGATCCAGCGCTCCTCCGAATCTGCACATCGACGCATTCCTGATGGCGACCGGAAGCAATGGGCAGGTGACGGTCGACAACTACTCGAGCCGCAGCCCGAGCGGAGATCTCATCCTGCGAGGCGGCATGGTCTCCAAGTACTACGGCGGATTCGGAACCTCGAACCAGAGCACCGGCGTCCGGCTGTCCGGCTACGGGCGACTCTTCAGCTATGACCGTCGCGGCATCACGCCTCCGTTCTACCCGCAGACGCCTGCATTCAACGCGGACGTGCCGTCAGCGCAGATGCTGGCCTGGAAGGAGCTGTAGTCGATGAGCCGACAGGCATGGACGGCCTTCGGGCTGGCGGCAATCGTGACGGTGCTCGGCGCCATGATTCTGATCCTCGGGGCGACCAAGCGGGCGCCGACGATGGCGCCCGAGGCATCGGCGGTCGCGGCCTCGCAGCTCGATCTCAAGGGATGGGGAATCGAACCGAACGCGAAGAAGCAGCCGGTCGCCAGTGCGGATTCGGGCGTGAACTACGAGATCCGCGGGCGGATGACCGACTGACGTAACGAGTGCGATCGAAGCAGCGAAACGAACGGGACCGCGACGAGTCGTCGCGGTCCCGTTTCGTTTTGATCACATCCGGCACTCGGCTCCCGGGCTCGAGGAGCCGTCAGGCGAGCGGCGAGCTCCCCTTCTCGGCGGAAGCGAAGAACGGATTCGCCCCCGCGGCGTGGTCGGTCGCATCGATGATTTCGACGATCTCCGGAACCGCTTCGCGCAGCCGCTGCTCGATGCCTTCGCGCAGCGTGACCTGCGCCATGCCGCAACCCTGACAGCCGCCGCCGAGCGACAACCGCACCACTCCGTCGGTCACGTCGATCAGCGTCACCACGCCCCCGTGGCTCGCGACCGCAGGATTGATCTCGGTCTCGAGAATGCGCGCGATGCGGGCCGCGAGCGGGTCGGTCCACGGCGAGTTGGGATTCTCGATCTTGAAGCCGCTCTCCATGAGTGTCTCGACGAAGTCGACGGCGGCGCCTCTGAGTCGCGTGAGGCTGTGCGGATCGACGTAGATCTCGAAACCGTTTGCGTCCACGACGGTGTCGTCGTCGCGACGCTCTTCGGGTCCCACGAAGCCGAGGCGGTACTGCCAGCCGACCGGCCCGCGCCCGTCGATCGCGAAGCGCAGGGCGAGGCCGCGCCGTTCCTCGGCCGCGAGCAGTTCGAGGATCTTGGCGTGTGCGCGTTCGGTGAACGTCACCATGGTCGGTTCCTCCACGAAGTCATCCGGCACGCCTCGAGGATAGGTCGGACGATGCGCCCGCGTCCACGGCGCGGCGTCCATAGAGACTCGCCAGTTCGCGCAGTCGCTCGCGTGGGGCCGCGCCGAAGCGATCCGCGGTGAAGCGCCAGGTCCAGTTGCCGGCCGGGCGGCCCGGCAGGTTCATGCGTGCTTCGGCACCGAGGTCGAGCACGTCCTGCAGCGGCACGATCGCGGTCGTGGCCACCGAGCGAAACGCCTCACGGATCAGATCCCATGCCACGTCGTGCGCATCGGTCGCCAGGTAGCGTCGCAAGCGGTCGCGCGTCGACTCTTCGGCCGCGGCGAACCAGCCGCGCGTGGTGTCGTTGTCGTGCGTGCCGGTGTAGACGACGCGTTGTGGCACGTGACGGTGCGGTGCGAACTCGTGATCGTCGGCCTCGAAACCGAACTGCAGCACGGTCATTCCCGGAAGTCCCCAGCGATCGCGAAGCTCGAGCACTTCGGGCCGCACGTCGCCCAGGTCCTCGGCGATCAGCGGCAGCCCGCCGAGGGCGTCTCGCATCGCACGGAAGAAGTCGTCGCCGGGCCCGGCGACCCAGCGCCCGTGCTCGGCGGTGGCGGAGTCGGCCGGCACTTCCCAGTAAGTGTCGAATCCGCGGAAGTGATCGAGTCGCACCAGGTCCACCAGCTCGAGCACTGCGCGCAGACGCTCCACCCACCAGTCGTAGCCGCGCGCCTCGAGCACGTCCCAGCGATAGAGCGGATTCCCCCACCGCTGGCCGGTGGCGCTGAAGTAGTCGGGCGGCACGCCGGCCACGATCGAAGGCTGCAGCTGCGCATCGAGATGGAACAGTTCGGGATGCGCCCACACGTCGGCGCTGTCGTGCGCAACAAAGATCGGCACGTCGCCGACGATCGCGACTCCGGCCGCGCGTGCCTCCTCGCGCAGTCGGCTCCACTGGCGGAAGAACGCGAACTGGCGGAAACGCTCGGAACGCAGCTCACGCGCCAGTCGAGCTCGCGCGACGGCGAGTGCGGCGGGTTCACGGCGCGCGAGTTCAGGCGCCCAGCGGGTCCACGCATAGCCGCCGTACTCCCGCTTGAGGGCCGCGAATAATGCGTAGTCGTCGAGCCAGTGGTCCTGCGCCTCACCGAACGCTTCGAATGCGCCACGCAGTGCCGCCGGAGGCGAGGACTCGAAGCGCTCGAAGGCGCGGTCGAGAAGCGCAGACTTGAACGCGATCACCGGTCCGAAGTCCACGTGCGAGAGCGGAAACGCCGGGGTGGAGTCGAGATCGGCAGCGGTCAGCAGGCCGTCTTCGCGCAATCGCTCGGGGCTCACCAGCAACGGATTTCCGCCGAACGCCGAGAAGCACTGATAGGGCGAGTCGCCGAATCCGGTCGGCCCGAGCGGCAGCACCTGCCACAGCGAGAGACCCGATTCGGCGACGGCCTGAACCCAGCGCGATGCCTCGGGTCCCAGATCGCCGATGCCGAAGCGTCCGGGCAGCGACGTCGGGTGCAGCAGCAGACCACCACGGCGGAGCGGATTCATGTGCCGCGAGAAGTACCACAATGAAGCGTGGTGCCGGGAGCAGGACTCGAACCTGCATGGGCGTGAGCCCTGCGGATTTTAAGTCCGCTGCGTCTGCCATTTCGCCATCCCGGCACTCACCAACGAAAACGCCCGGTCCCGTGAACCGGGGCCGGGCGTCAACTGCGCGACGAATCGTTCGCGCTAGTGCCCGTGCCCCTCGGATGCCGCTAAGACGTCGATCACCTTGACGCACGGGAAGCGGGTGAGGAATCCCTGAACCGCCCAGCCGAACAGCCCCATGAATCCGATCCCGATCCCGATCTCCGGCAGGCCCAGCCACACGCTCTCCGGGTGCACCGAGGGCATCACGATCACGTGGCGTTCGAGCCACACGCCCGCCATCACGTTGAGCGTGAACAGCGTCATCCAGAACGGGCTCGACTTGGTGGCCTTGTTCATCAGTCCGAAGAACGGAATCAGGAAGATCAAGGTGAAGACCGTGAACGACAGCGTCCGCCACGGCTCCTCGAACCGGATGAACACCCACCACGTCTCCTCGGGCATGTTCGCGTACCAGATCGGCAGGTAGTGCGACCAGAACGTGTAGACCCAGAAGATGCAGAAGCTGAACATCACCTTGCCGATGTCCCAGAAGTGATTCGGCGTGATGTAGCTCTCGAGCCGGTACTTGGAACGCACCTGCGCCGCCACGAACGCGGTCATCGCGACTCCGGTGTTGAACGCGGCGGCATAGACGAACCAGCCGAACATGCCGCTCGCCCAGTTCGGCGTGATCGACATGAAGAAGTCCCACGCCATCACGCTGTAGAGCACCGCGAACAGCAGCGCGATCTGCGGCGACTGATGGGCGACTTCGTGGCGATAGCGGTCGCGCTCCTGCGCATCGCCGCGCCAGCCTTCGGCGAGCTTGTCGTAGGTCGGCTTGAGCGACGGCGCGACGTAGGCCTTCAGGTGTTGCGCGTCCATGCGAAGCGAGTTGTTGACCAGGCGCCGCGCCAGCCACCAGAACAACAGCAGCCCACCGACCGAGCGGATCCACAGGAACGGCAGGTTGAGATAGGCGGCCTGACGCGGATTCACATCGTGCGCCCACGGCATGAGCTGCGGCACGCCGCCGATCAGCAACACCACCAGCGTCGCGATACCGAGCGGCAGGTAGGCCGAGAACGACTCGCCGATGCGCATGATCGGTCCGCCCCAGCGACCGTTCGTCAGGCGAATCGCGGAGGCCAGCACCACCCCGCCCATCGCGACGCCGAGCCAGAACATCGTGTTGATCAGCCACGAGGCCCAGCCGCGTTGCGGGTTCGTGAACAGCAGGAATCCGAACGAAGCCAGTCCGATCACGAAGCACGCGATCCACAGCTGGCGCTTGCGGGCGTTCGGCGTGACCGGGAGCTTCGCTGCGATGTCTTTGAGGATCGCCTCGTGGCTCATCGGGAAGTCGTCTTCTGGCGATGCCGGATGAAGTTCACCAGGTCCCACGCTTCGTGCGCGGTGACCGACTGGCCATAGCGCGGCATGACTACGCCGCCGTGACGGATGTAGGCGTAGATGAAGCCGTCGGTGCGTCCGCGCGTCGCCTCGCCGAGCAGATCGGGCGGCGGCATGAACGCCGCGGCGACCGGCCCGTCGGCCGCCATGTCGGAGCCGTGGCAGGGCACGCACATCTTCTTGTAGACGGCGTCGCCGTTCGCGATCGACAGCTCGGTCGACTCGATCGGATTGCGCAGCCGCGCCGAGACCGCCTCGCGGTCGGCCTCGAGTGCCAGCGGATCCACTCGATCGCCCCAGCCGGTGACCGGAATCGTGAGCGAATCGGGACCCTGCGTGTAGAACTTCTGCGGTGACAGCGCCACCGTGCGGCGCATGTCGCGGATCGGCGCGTATTTCAGCTGGGTGAGACTGGTACGCACGTCCTTGATCCCCTGCTGCACACTGCCAAGCGACCACACCGTCAGCACGATCGCCGAGACGAACGATCCGAGCAGTTTAAACATGGACCTGCACCTCCTCGGCACCCTGGCCGCGCATCATTTCGCGCACCTTCTCCTGGGTCTCGCCGGAGCACGCGACCCACAGCCCGATCCGGTCTTCCTGGAAGCGCGGATCGTAGGGAGCCACCGCGCGCACTTCGGGCAACCGCGCGAGCGCCAGCATGCCGAGCAGCGTCGAGAGTCCCGCGAGCAGGATCATCGACTCGTAGGTGACGATCATGAACGCCGGCACCGAGATCAGCTCCTTGCCGCCCACCACCAGCGGCCACGACGTCACGGTGTAGAAGCACAGCGCCATGCCACCGGTGAATCCGAGCACTCCGCCCGAGAACGTGATCCAGCGGATCAGCGACGGGCCCTGCTCGAGTGCCGCCTCGATCTCGTGGTGCGGAATCGGCGAGAACACCTGCAGATGCTTGTGCCCCGCCTGCCGCAACGCATGGACGGCCGCGGTCGCATCGTCGACGTACTCGTAGATCCCCATCACACCGTGGAACTTGGGCGGCGGCGGGAAGATCAGCTTCATGAGCATGTTCATCATGACGGCTTTCTCCGCTTCGGCACCGGCAACGTCTCTTTGATCTCGGCGATCGAGAATGCCGGCAGCACCCGGATGAAGATCAGGAAGAACATGAAGAACCACGCGAACGAGCCGGCGATCAGCGCGCCTTCCGCCCACGACATCTTGTAGGGGATCCAGGTTGCGGGATCGAACGAGCGGTACAGCGAGGTGACGATGATCGTGAAGCGCTCGAACCACATGCCGACGTTCACGAACAGACACAGCACGAACAGGATCGTCATGTTGCGACGGATCGGCTTGAACCACAGCGACAGCGGGATGATCACGTTGCAGCTGAACATGATCCAGAACGCCCACCAGTAGT
This sequence comes from Candidatus Eisenbacteria bacterium, assembly GCA_013140805.1. Lineage (NCBI taxonomy): Bacteria > Candidatus Eiseniibacteriota > Candidatus Eiseniibacteriota bacterium. The sequence continues at coordinate 16,449 of JABFRW010000049.1, read as the reverse complement.
GCCCGAACGCGCGATTCCAGAACACGTCGCGCTCGTAGTGATTCGGTCCGTACCACGCCACGAAGAACTCGGTCAGGTACGAGTAGCCGACCATGGTCGAGGTCAGCAGCACCAGCTTGGCGAGCTTCTCCATGTGCTCGAGCGTCACGATGTGCTCGAGCTTGTAGACCCTGCGGATCACGACCAGCAGATTGATCACGAACGCGACGCCCGAGAAGATCGCGCCGGCCACGAAGTAGGGCGCGAACAGCGTGCTGTGCCAGCCGGGGTTGAGCGACATCGCGAAGTCCCACGACACCACGCTGTGCACCGAGAACACCAGCGGGGTGGCGAGTGCTGCGAAGAACAGATAGGCGCCGTAGAAGTGCTTCCACTGATAGTTGGCGCCGGTCCAGCCGAACGACATGGCGGTGTACAGCAGCTTCATGAGCGGGTGTTTGGTCCGGTCGCGCAACGCCGCGACATCGGGAATCAATCCGACCAGGAAGAAGATGCTCGAAACGGTCAGGTAAGTGTTGACCGCGAAAACGTCCCATTCGAGCGGCGAGCGCACGTTGGTCCAGATCTGGCGCTGATTCGGATACGGGAACAACCAGTAGTCGAACCACGGACGGCCGGTGTGGATGGCCGGGAACATCGCGGCCGTCAGCACTCCGAACACCGTCATGGCTTCCGCGACGCGGTACACCGCACGCCGGAAGTGCGATCGGAACAGAAACAGCACCGCTGAAACCAGCGTGCCGCAGTGCGCGATGCCGACCCAGAACACGAAGTTCGTGATGTCGACCGCCCACATGACCGGGCGCATGAAGCCGGTGGTGCCCCACCCGTAGTAGATCAGATTGCGCACCGTGATCAGCGCGATCGCGAGCACCGCCAGATCGAGCAGGAACACCGCCCACCAGATCTTGCCCGGCATGCTGATGAGCCGCAGCACGTCGTCATTGAGCTGACGCGCGGAGATCTTCGGAACTTCGGGGTCGTTCGGATCCACCAGCCCGTGGCTCACGGCCGTCCTCGCTTCATGCTTCCGGCGTCACTTTCTTGAGATACGTCACGCCCGGCTTGGTGTTGAGCTCGCCGAACACCCAGTACCGGCGGTCGTCGCGACGCGAGAGCTTCGACACCTTGCTCTCGTCGTCCATGAGATCTCCGAACACGATCGCCTCGGTCGGGCAGGACTGCGCGCACGCGGTATTGATCTCGCCGTCATGCACGTCGCGATGTTCGTCGCGCGCCGTGCCCTTGACCTCGAGAATGCGCTGCACGCACATCGTGCACTTCTCCATCACGCCCTTCGAGCGCACGGTCACGTCGGGATTGAGCTGCCAGTTGAGCGGCTCGGGGAACGCGAACGTGTCCTTCTCGGGCGCCGAATAGTCGAAGAAGTTGAACGCGCGCACCTTGTAGGGACAGTTGTTCGAGCAATAACGCGTCCCCACGCAACGGTTGTAGATCTGCGCGTTCAGGCCCTCGGGGTTGTGATAGGTCGCGTAAACCGGACACACGATCTCGCACGGCGCGTCGCCGCAGTGCTGGCACATCATCGGGATGTGCCGCACGTCGTTCTTCTTGCCGGGTCCCAGCGACTCCTCGAAGCGCTCGATACGGATCCACGCCATCTCGCGCCCGCGCTTGACCATCGCGGGGCCCACGGTCGGGATGTTGTTCTCGGCGTAGCAGCCGACCACGCACGCGCTGCAGCCGTTGCAACGGTGGAGGTCGATCGCCATCGCCCATCGATGCTTGGCGTTCTTGTAGCTGCCCTCGGTGACCGGATTGTTCCGCGGGTGCCGGGCCTTCTCGGCCGGCTCGAACGCGCTCACCGCATGCGCCGGCGGCTTCCAACCCTCGGGCCGCGCCATGGGCTCGGTATTGCGGCCCGGCTTGGTGGCCATCGGGAATTCCACGTGGTGCCCGTGCCCGCCCGCCGCATGACCACTCGCGGCCGCGCCGCCCGCTGCGCCATGCGCGGCGGCACCGGCGAGTCCCGCGATCGCGGCGAGCGGAACCACCTGGGCGATCCCGCGGTCGTGCTGATGCTTCTCGAGTTGCGACATCGTAAGGTCGACCGCCTGCGAAGCGCGCGCCACCTTCGCGCGCGAGCGCAGGTAGGCGACCGCGCCCGAGGCGGCATCCTGAGACGGTGACAACAGCCCGAGCGCACTCACGCCGCGACCATTCGCGTAGCGGCCGTAAGCGGTGTGGCCCTGCCCGAGCGGAATCGCGACCGCGTCGGGTCGGATGCCGTCGTACAGATACGCCGGCAGCGTGACCGCACCCGCCTCGGTGGTGACTGAGACGGCATCGCCCATCTTGACGCCGAGCTTTGCGGCGGTCTCAGGGTGCAACTCCGCCCACGATCCCCACACCACCTTGGTGGTCGGGTCCGGCAATTCCTGCAGCCACGCCTTGTTCGCACCGCGGCCGTCGAACAGGTTTGCAGACGGATAGAGCAGCAGCGCGAGATCTCCGGCGCCGTCCAGCGTCGGGTTTGCGAACGCCGGAGCGCCGGCCCACCGGACATTGATCGCGCCCGCGTCCTCCCACACCCCGCCGGCCTGAAGCGCATCGGCCCAGAAATCGTCCCACGAGCGGCCGCCACCCAGGCGCTTGTGGTGCGTCGCCCAACGCGCCTTCAGGTAGTCGAGCCACGCGTCCGGATAGTTCGCACCGAAGCCCGCGGACTTGGCCAGCGCGATCAGCACGTCGCCGGTTTCGCGGCTCTCGAACATCGGCACGTGCTTCATGCCGGGCTGCTGCAGCGAATGGACGCCTCGCAGCACCTCGGAATCTCCCCACGACTCGAGCCCGTGACGGATCGGCAGCACCAGGTCGCAGTGCGCAACGGTCTCGTCGAGCGTGGTGGCGAGCGCGAGCTTGAAAGGAACCTTGTCGAGTGCCGCGGCGAAGCCTGCCCATGCGGGCGTCGCGTAGACCGGATTGGCACCGATCACGACCAGCGCTTCGATGCGTCCCTCGCCCATCGCACCGATCAGATTCTGCACCTCGGCGAACGGCGCCACGGCGTCGAAGTCGACGGCGCGATCGAAGCGCACCGTCTCGCCGACGTTGCCGGCCACCCAGTTGAGCAGATTGACGGCGGCCAGCAATGCCACCGCCTGATCGCTCTGCGTGGAGATCCCACCCGCCACCGCGAGGCTCGGTGCGCGCGCAACGAACGCACGCGCGAGCTCGCGAATCCGCTCGGCCGTGACGTCGGTGAGCTCGGAGACCGCTTCGGGAGCGAAGGCCGCGACCGCTTCACGAGCGCCGGCCGTCGCCACCTTCGCCAGCCCCTCTTCGATCAGCACGTGAGTCATGGCGAGCGCCAGCGCCATCTCGCCGCCCGGACGCACGGCGATCCACTCATCGGCATTCGCACCCGTCAGGGACTGGCGCGGCTCGATCGCCACGAAGCGACCGGAGCCGCTGAACGCCTTGGCGCGAAACGCAGCGAAGCCGCGCGCATTGCGAACCGGGTTCATCCAGGTCTCGAGGAAATCGGCACCGAAGCTCACCAGCATCTCGGAGCGCGCGAAATCGACATCGGCGATCGCCGACGTCCCGAACGTGCGCCGGTTCGCCTCGCGGAGGCTCTCGTAGGCGAACGGCTCGTAGACCAGGTGCGTCGCCCCGGCACCACGCGACCACTCGGCCGCCAGCGCGTGCAGCGATCCCGACACGTGATCGGTGACGAGAGCCGCCTTGCCGCGAGCGCCGCTCAGCTTCGCGGTTGCGAGCGCCAGCGCCTCGTCCCACGTCGTCGCCTTCCAGTTCGCACCGTCGCGAATCATCGGCGTCTTCAGTCGATCCGGGTTATAGAGACCCTGAAGCGACGACTGACCGCGCGCGCACAGACCACCGCCATTGACGGGATGCTGCGGATTGCCTTCGACCTTGATCGCACGCCCTTCGCGCTGCTTCGCGATCACGCCGCAGCCGCACGGGCACTCGCGGCAGGTGGTCGCGAAATAGTAGGGAATGCCGGGCAGCACGTCGTTCGGCTGCACCAGGTACGGCATCAGGTGATCGGCCGGCTGCGCGCAGCCCGAGGCGGCGCCGGCGACGCCGAGCCCGATCAGCTTGAGGAAATCGCGGCGCTGGAATTGGACGGTGTCTGACATGGGCTCTAGTGGTGGCAAACCAGGCAGTCCATCGACGCCGGATTCGTAGGGTGGTCGAGATTGTCGCGGTGGCAGCTCACGCACCAGCCCATCTTGAGCGACGAGTACTGATAGACGCGGCCCATTTTTTCGACCGGCCCGTGGCAGGTCACGCACTCGACCCCCGCCTTCACGTGCCGCTTGTGATTGAACTTCACGTGATCGGGCAGCCGGTAGACTTCGACCCACGGCACCGCTTCGCCACGATCCCAGTACTCGGTGAGCTTCATGACTTCGGGTTTGTCGGCGCCCGCGATCTTGTGACACCCCATGCAGGTCGACACCGCCGGGATGTTCGCGATCGCGGAGCGATCGGCGCCGGTGTGACAGTAGAGACAGTTCATGCCGAGCGTGTCGGCGTGCAGTGAGTGACGGAAGCTGATCGGCTGCACGGGGCCCTTGTCACGCCCGAGCTGCACCGCGAACGACTGGGAAAGCGCCGCGGTGGCGGCTGCGAGCGTCGCGAGGATCAAAATGGCGGCGAGGGCGCGCTTCATGGATGGGCGGCAAGCTAGCGAGCGGTCACGAGGCTGTCAACCGCGTTGTGAAACTCCGCACATGACGGGGCGAACGTTCGCGAGTCCAACGTGCTAGCCGACTCCGGGGCGCGCCCGCGAACGACGCGCCCCGGAGTCGCATCGGGCCTCAACGCGCGCCCGACCGGACCACCTTGATCGACTCACCCGACTGCACCGGCTGGTCGAGCTGACGATTGTTGAGAATCGCCGTCTCGTCGGCGCCGAGCGTCTGATTCGGGATCGCGTTGAGCACCTCCTGGAAGCTGCCGGAGCGCGGCGCGCCGATCACACTGAGACGCGGGATCGCGGGATTGCGCTTCGAGGCGTCCGAGATCGCGCGCAACGATCGGATCGACTGCAGCAGCGCGGTCTCGTCGGCGTCGCCCGGCACTGCCGAGGAACCCGACAGCTGCAGCACCGTCTTCTCGGCACGTCGCACGAAGGCGAGCACGATGCGCGCCGTGCTGCCGTCGGCCTTCGGCACCGTTGCGACTCCCGACCAGGCGGGGAAGCCGCCGATCGAAGCGCCGGAGCCGTTGGTCGCGGCGAGCTTGCCCTGGCGTTGCAGCTCGGCGACGAACTCCGCGGGCGCGAGCCCGTTGGTGTTCGCGAGCGTGAGCTGCAGGCCGGCCTTCTGATCGGGCTTGACCGCCAGCACCGCTTGCGCGCTGTTCTGCGTCTGCCATCCGGACGGGAATGACATCTGCAGGTCCATTTCGGGGTGATAGAACATCGCGCCCTCGAAGTAGCCGTTGCGCGGATCGGAGCCGTAAACCATGCCATTGAGCCGCCGCACGTAGTCGCGCTCGCGCACGATCAGACCGGTCTTGCCGGCGGTCGCGGCGCGCGAGAGGTTGGTGGTGCGCACCTGGCGATCGCCGGGATCCGGGTGAGTCGAGAGGAACCCCGGAAGCGTCGATCCGGAGCGCGCGCCGATGCGCGCCAGCAGTTCGTAAGTCCCCGGCATCTCGCGCGAGTCCCAGCCCGCGCCGGTCGAGTAGTTCACGCCCAGTTCGTCGGCCTGATTCTCATCGTCACGCCCATACTTGAGCATCAGCAGGCCGAGCGCCGTCTGGGCCGCCTGGCTGTACTCGCGCACCGTGCTCGAGAGCAGCCCCGCGACGCCTAGACCAAGTCCCGTGAGCTGCTGCTGGGTGGCGCGTTTCGCACCGTGCCGCGCGGTCACGTGTCCGATCTCGTGGCCGACCACTCCGGCGAGCTGCGCTTCCGAGTTCAGGTGCGCGAGGATGCCGCGCGTCACGTAGATGTAGCCGCCCGGCAGCGCGAAGGCGTTGACGATCGGATCATCGAGCACCGTGAAGTGCCAGTCGAGGTTCGGCAGGTGGGACACGCGCGCCAGCGCATGCCCGAGGCTGTCGACATAGCGCGACAGCGCGGCATCCGGGTAGACCCCGTACTCGGAGACCACCGCCTGATGCCCTTCCTTGCCAACCTCGACTTCCTGCGCGGCGCTCATCAGCGAAAGCTCGTTCTTGCCGGTGACCGGATTGACCGAGCAACCCCACACGAGCCACAGCGTGAGCGCGAACAGGGTGCCGAGGCTGGCGGCGAGGCGGCGGCCCGCGCCGCGCCGTCCCGACGACTGGATCTGGAGTCGTGACTTCATGTCGATGTTCTCCTCGATCGCATCGCGGCCCGGTGGGCGGGTCGAGCTGCGTTAGTAACGTGGCACCGTCGGGTCGACTTCGAGCGACCACGCATCGATGCCGCCGGTGAGATTTCGGACGTTCGTGAACCCCTGCGCTCTCAGAAACTCCGCGGCGCGCGCGCTGCGCGTTCCGTGGTGACACATCACCACCCATGGCCGGCTGCGGTCCAGCTCGGCGACCCGCTCCGCGAGCCCGCCGAGCGGAATCAGCCTCGCACCTTCGAGGTGGGCCACGCGAATTTCGAACGGCTCGCGCACGTCGAGCAGCTCCGGCGCCTCGCCGCGCGCGCGCAGCCCGGCCAGCTCGCGAACCGTGAGCTGTTCCGCACCCGCTCCGGCGGCGTCGGCGCCGACGCCGCAGAATGACTCGTAGTCGATGAGCGCGCGAACGGTCGGATTCGCACCGCACAGGCGGCAATTCGGATCCTTGCGCAACTTGAGCTCGCGGAACCGCATCGCGAGCGCGTCGAAGATCAGCAGTCTTCCGATCAGCGGCTCACCGATGCCGAGAATCAGCTTCACGGTCTCGATCGCCTGCAGCACGCCGATCACGCCGGGCAGCACGCCGAGCACCCCGCCTTCTGCGCAGCTCGGCACCAGGCCGGCGGGCGGCGGATCGGCGAACAGACACCGATAGCAAGGTCCGCGCGCCGCATCGAACACGCTGACCTGGCCCTCGAAACGGAAGATGCTCCCGTGCACGTTCGGCTTGCCGAGCAACACGCACGCGTCGTTCACCAGGTAGCGGGTCGGGAAGTTGTCGGTGCCGTCGGCCACCACGTCGTAGTCGCCCAGAATCTCGAACGCGTTGTCGCTCGCGAGACGCACCTCGTGGGCGCGAACTTCGATCTCGGGATTCAGCGCGCGCAGTCGCTCGGATGCGGCCGCGAGCTTGGCCCGGCCGACGTCGCGGGTGTCGTAGAGCACCTGCCGCTGCAGATTGCTGAGATCGACCCGATCGAAGTCGACGAGGCCGATGCGGCCCACCCCCGCTGCCGCCAGGTAGAGCGCCAGCGGCGAACCGAGCCCGCCCGCACCCACCACCAGCACGCGGGCGGCCTTGAGCCGCTGCTGGCCCTCGAGACCGACTTCGGGCAGCACGAGATGCCGCCCGTAGCGTCTCAACTCGTCGTCGCCGAGCGGAGGAAGCCCGGATTCGTGATCGCTCACGCCACACCTTTCTCGATTGCGAATCGACTCGCGCGCTGCCCCGACTCGTGAAGCTCCTCGACGTGGCCACGATCGGATGCTTAGGATGCCGAGGTGATACTCGCCGCGGATGTCGGAGGCACCAAGACGCGCGTCGCGCTCTATCCACCCGGCGGCTCGCCACGCGAGCCGCACCGGGAGGCGCGACTTGCGAGCCGAGACTACCCGTCTCTCGAAGCGCTCGTCATCTCCTTCCTCGCCTCCGATGCCCCACCGAGCGTGGCGACGTTCGGGATCGCGGGCCCGGTGGTCGACGGCCGCTGCGAGGGTGCGAACCTGCCGTGGGTCGCCGACTCGCGCGTGCTCTCCCGCTCATTCGGAGACGCTGCGGTCTCGCTGCTCAACGATCTCGAGGCCACCGCGCACGGCCTCGACCTGCTGACGCCAGCGGAACTGGCCCCGCTTCAGATCGGCGCGCCGCATCCGGGCCCGCGCGCGCTGATCGCCGCCGGCACGGGTCTCGGCCTCGCCACGGTCGCCCGCGTCGGCGATCGCTGGCTGCCGATGCCGAGCGAGGGCGGACACGCCGACCTTGCGCCGCACGACGCGGAAGGCGTCGAGTTGTACAACTGGCTCGCGCAGCGCTACGACGCGCTCAGCGACGGACACGTGAGTGTCGAACGGGTGCTGTCGGGTCGCGGACTCGCTGACATCTATCGCTTCCTCAGCGAAACCGGGCGCGGCGGCGAACCGGCCGAGTTCGCCACCCGCGCGCTCGGAGCCGAGGACCTGGCGCCGCTCGTTTCCGCGGCCGCCCTCGACGGCAGCTGCGAGCGGGCGCGGCTCGCGGTTCGGTGGTTCGCGCGATTCTACGGTGCCGAGGCCGGCAATCTGGCGCTGCGCGCGCTGGCCACCGCCGGGGTCTACCTGGGCGGTGGAATCGCGCCGCGATTGCTGACGCTGCTGCAGGACGGCGCGTTCATCGAGGCATTCAACTCGAAGGGGCGACTTCGCAGACTGGTCGAACGGGTCCCGGTGCACGTGATCCTCGACGATCGGACCGCGATGTGGGGAGCGGCCCGGGTGGCCCTCGCGGGGTCGTCGAAGACCTGAAAAGCCGGGCGAATCCGAGTCCCCGCCCGCCGGTCGGCGCCGCGGCCGCAAACCCATTCCGGGCAACAGATTCCGGGCTCGACGGCCGATAACACCGGCACCATGGATGCCCTCCGCCGGGACCCGGACGTCCCATGATCGGGAATCGCATTTCCCACTATCGAATCGTGGCGCCGCTCGGCACCGGGCGCCTCGGCGCCGTCTATCGGGCGCGCGACGAGCGCAGCGGACGCGAAGTCGCATTGCGCGTGCTGCCCGATGGACTGCTGCGCGACGATCACGAACGCCGCGCGTTTCGTCACGACGCGCTGCAGATGATCCGTGTGCATCACTCCCGGCTCGCCGACGTGCTCGATTTCGTCAGCGAGGACGGCGTCGACGCGGTGGTGACCGAATTCGTGCCCGGCGAGACGCTCGCGGTCGCACTCAAACGCGGGCGACTCCACGAGCGCATCGCCACGCGGGTCGCCCATGACGTGGCGGAAGGGCTCGCGGCCGGACACGAGCGCGGCGTGGTGCACCGCTACCTGAATCCCCACAACATCGTGCTGACCGGCGATGGGGGTGCTCGCATTCTCGACTTCGGGCTGCCGCGTTTCGTCGATGAGGCGGGCGCGCGGCGCCACGCGAGCCCCGATCGCGAACTGCAGGTTCCGGCCGATCGGCTGGCCTACGCCGCACCCGAACAGGTCCTGGGCACGCGCGGCGACGCCCGCTCGGACCTCTACTCGCTCGGCGTGATCCTGTACGAGATGCTGACCGGAGAGCGCCCGCATCACTCGCCCGATGCCGCCTCGCTCGCCACGCAGATCGCGACCATGCCCGCGCCCCAGCCCTCGCGCTTCAATCGTCAGGTCTCGCGCGATCTCGAGTACGTGGTGCTCACGTGCCTCGAAAAGGAGCCGAATCGCCGCTATCTGTCGGCGCTCGATCTCGCCACCGAGCTCAAGCGCTTCGAACCCCGGGACGGCCGCACCGAACTGGAACGCACCATGCGGCGGGTCGATCGATTCTGGGCCGGCGTTTCGGTCGCGGGCGTCGTGGCGTTCACGCTGGTGTTCGCCCTGGCGCTCAATCTGGGCCGCTCGCGTGACCGGCTCGTGCATGTGCTGCTGACCGGTGAGAGCGCTCCGGTGCTGCCCGGCGACGTACGGACGGTCGCAGTGCTGCCACTACGCGCTCTGTCTCCCGACGACGGCCGCGTGCTGTCGCTGGGACTCGCCGATGCGCTCTCGCACGGCCTCACCTGCTTCGACAACCTGCGCGTGATCTCGAGCATCTCGACGCGCGCCTACCCGTCGGAGCCCGACTCGCTGCAGGACATCGCCCGTGAGCTGCATGCCGAGGCGATCGTCACCGGGACCGTTCAGCAGGTGGACGGCGATTTGCGAGTGCACCTGATCGCGCGCCTCGGCGCCTCGGGACTCGTGATCTGGGAACAGCGCGCTTCCGCTCCGCTCGCCGAATTTGAATCGCTGATCAATCGAATGCTCAAGTCGCTGGTTCAGAGCCTGCGCGCGGACGTCCTGCCGAACGAGTCGATCCGCTTCGAGTCGGGCGCGCGAGTGGCGCCCGAGGCGATTCCGAGCTGGCTGCGGGCGCGGCGCCTGCTGGTGCGCGGACGCAGCGAAGATCTGCAGCGCGCGCGCGAACTGCTGGACGAGTCACTGAGCGCTGACACCACCTTCCGTTCGGCGTGGGACGCACTTGGCGAGGTCGAAATCCGCGCCGCGCTGATGTCCTCGGGGCATCTCGACCCCGGAGCATGTGCTCGACTTCGCAAAGTCGCGCTCCGATCTTTCAAGCTCGAGCCGCAGCGCGCGGAGGCGCAGCTCGCGTGGGGCTGGGTGCGCTGGCGATGCGACGGTGAGGTGGCCGACGCCGAGCGATTCTTCGAGCTGGCGCTCGATCAGCAACCGGCGAATCCGCTGATCCGGCTCAGCTACGCGCGACTGCTGGGTGAGCAGGATCGATTCCCCGAGCGCTTCGTTCAGACGCGGCGAGCGATCGAACTGGACCCGCGATCCGCCGCAGCACGCCTCGAGCTGGCTCGTTGCCATCACTACCTGCATCAGTTCGCGCGCGCCGAACGCGCGCTCGAACGCACGCTCACGCTCGACTCCACGTTCGCCGACGCGCACGCGATGCGTGCCCGGGTGCTCGTGGCCGCCGGCGCGATCGGCCCCGCGCTCGCCGAAGCACACCTCGCCGACAGTCTCGGCGCCAGCCCGCAGCGCTGGATCCGCCTTCGCAGCGAGATGGGCACGCCACAATTCGAGCGCACCGCCCGCGCGGTGCGCACGCTCATCGAGCTGGGCGAGGTCGAGAGTTTCGACGCCGCGCTGTGCCTGTTCGAGATCTCGGATCGACACCGCGGCTTTTCGTGGCTGGCGCGCGGGGTCGCGAATCAGCAGATCACGATCGAGGACCTGCGCATGGCGCCCGAGCTCGACGCGGTCCGAGGCGATGAGCGCTTCGCGGCACTCCTCGAGCGCGTCGGCAGCGTCGAGTCGCGCTGAAGCTCGTTCCGCGGATCGAGACGGGGGTTCACGGGCTGATCCGTTTCCAGAGTGCCGGGTCTGGATCAAAGAATTCGCTTGACGACTTTCGCGCCCGAAATCGTCGCGATGCGCGACCGGCTTGCCGAGATCGCTCCAGCGTTCGCCACGTGCGCCGGGCTGCGCGGAACTCGTGTGACGTTGAAATGTTTTCGCGCGGCTCGCCGCGAGGCGCCGTGCCGGCCTGCAATTGCGCCGCGAACACGCATGATAGGAAGAGCACTGCCCCCGCGACTCTCACAGCCGCGGAGACCCGTCATGCCTTCCTACTCGCTTTCGCACCTCGCCGATCGGGTGCTGCTGCGCGATCTCGCCTCGCTCGTCGCCACGGATCGCACCACCACTGCCGCGCTGCTCGCGCATCTCGCCGAAGTCGAGGCCCGCGAGCTCTACCGGCCTGCCGCGTACTCCTCGATGCTCGCCTACTGCGTGGGTGAGCTGCGGCTGTCCCAGTTCGCGGCGTTGCGACGCATCCGAGCGGCTCGCATCGCGCGAAAATATCCGGCGCTGTTTCCCGCGATCGCAAATGGACGGATTCATCTCACCACCGTTCTCATGCTCGCGACCCACCTGACTGCCGAGTCGGTGGATGAACTCATCGCGGCCACCACCCACAGGACCAGGGAAGAAGTGGAGCAGTTGCTGGCGGAGCACTTCCCGCAGCCCGATCTCCCGACGAGCTTGCAGGCCATGGTGTTGTCGGCTCCGCCCGCTGCGAGAGTCGCGACCGGACACACTGCCGAGGTGGCGCTGGAGCTACTTCAAAATGAGACACTTCTGGCGGCGCAGGCTCTGGTGCCAGTCGCAGCTCCGGTACCAGCGCCAGTCGCGCGGACGAAGGTCGCGCCGCTCTCGGCCGACCGCTACGCGCTGCAGGTCACGCTCGCGAAGGAAACCCATGACCAGCTGCGCTACGCCCAGGCGCTGCTGGGCCACGCAGTTCCCTCGGGCGACATCGCACAGGTGCTCGACCGGGCGCTCAAGGTGCTGGTGCGTCAGCTCGAACAGCGCAAGTTCGCAGCCGCCACGCGCACCTGTCCTCGACGCGGCAAGCCGCAGGGTCGCTACGTGCCCGCACCGGTGCGGAAAACGGTGTGGCTGTGAGACGGCGGCCACTGCACGTTCGTGAGCGAGACCGGGCGGCGCTGCGATGGGCGAGCGCGGAGCCGAATACAGCCGCACCGAGTTGCCGGCGTCAGAATCCGCAGGTTGCGAGCTACTCGGCGTGATGAAGAGCTGGTTCGGAAACCGAATGCGAACCCGTCGGCTAGGGCGCCGCCGCGTCCGCTTTGCTCGCGACCGTCGTTCCCTGCAGCCGCTTCTCGAGCGCACTGAGCTCATCGCTGAGGCCCGACGGAAGCTTGCCGCCGAACTTTTCGAAGTGCTTGCGGATGCCCGGCAACTCGGCGAGCCAGCCCTCCAGATCCACGCGCAGCAATTCGTTCATCGAGCCATCGGCCACGCTGAGCCCCGTGCGATCGATCGCATCGCGTGCCGGCAGCCGTCCGATCGGGGTCTCGATCGCGTCTCCAGCTCCCGTGACGCGCTCGAACACCCACTTGAGCACCCGCGAGTTCTCGCCGTATCCGGGCCACAGGAACTTGCCGTCGGCGCCCTTGCGAAACCAGTTCACGTAGTAGATGCGCGGCAGCTTGGCGGCATCCGACTTCGCACCCATCCCGAGCCAGTGCCCGAAGTAGTCGCCCATGTGATAGCCGCAGAATGGCAGCATCGCAAACGGATCGTGACGCAGCGTTCCGACTGCGCCGGCGGCGGCCGCAGTGGTCTCGCTGCTCATGATCGAGCCCAGGAAAGTGCCGTGCTGCCACGACAGCGCCTCGTTGACGAGCGGCATCACGCTCGCGCGACGCCCACCGAACAGGATCGCCGAGATCGGCACCCCGCTCGGGCTCTCCCATTCGGGCGAGATCGTGGGGCACTGGCGAGCCGGCGTGGTGAAACGCGCGTTCGGATGCGCCGCCTTGCGACCACTTTCGGGTGTCCAGGGACGCCGCAACCAGTCGCTGAGGTGCGGCGGCGGCGTTGCGGTCATCTCCTCCCACCACACGTCGCCGTCGGGCGTGAGCGCGCAGTTGGTGAAGATGGAGTTCGACTCGATGGTGCTCATCGCATTCGGATTGCTGCGCGTGCTGGTGCCCGGTGCCACACCGAAGAAACCGGCCTCCGGATTGATCGCCCACAGCCGGCCATCCGCGCCGAACTTCATCCACGCGATGTCGTCTCCGACCGTCTCGACCTTCCAGCCCGGCAGCGTGGGCCGCAGCATCGCGAGGTTGGTCTTGCCGCACGCCGATGGGAATGCGGCGGCGACGTAGATCTTCTGTCCCTTCGGATCGGTGATGCCGAGGATCAGCATGTGTTCGGCGAGCCACCCTTCATCGCGGGCCTGCACCGAGGCGATGCGCAGCGCGTGACACTTCTTGCCGAGCAGCGCATTGCCGCCGTAGCCCGAGCCGTACGACCAGATCTCTCGAGTCTCGGGAAAGTGGCAGATGTATTTGGTGTTCGCGTTGCAGGGCCACGGCGAGTCCGCCTGGGCGGCCGCCAGCGGCGCGCCGACCGAGTGCAGCCCGCGCACGAACTCACCGTCGGCGCCCAGCGCTTCGAGCACCCGCGAACCGACTCGCGCCATCACGTGCATGCTCGCAACGACGTAGGGCGAATCGGTCAACTCGATCCCGATCTTCGCGATCGGCGAACCGATCGGGCCCATGCTGTAGGGGATCACGTACATCGTGCGGCCCTTCATCGAGCCCTGGAACAGTGGCGTCAGCGTCGCCTTCATCTCGGACGGTTCGCGCCAGTGGTTGGTCGGACCCGCATCCTCGGCGCGGCGCGAGCAGATGAACGTGAACTCCTCCACGCGCGCGACGTCGGCGGGATCCGAGCGTACGAACACACTGTTCGGGCGCCGGGCGGGATTCAGCCACTGCGCGGTCCCGGCCTGCACCAGGCGCTGCAGCATCGACTGGTATTCCGACGGGGAGCCGTCGCACCAGTGGACTGCGTCGGGCTGACAGAGCGCGGACATCTCATCAACCCAGGCCTGGAGCTTCGCGTGCGTCGTCATCGGGGGGTCTCTCGTCTCGGTGAGGAGCATCAGCGCCGACGTCCCGGATGAAACAGCGTCCGGTGCGAGAAGTCGCGGGGGTGTAAATGAAACGCGGCAATCTTAGCGGATCGGCCCGGGCGCTCCAATCCGACTTGCGCGTTCCGCCCGGTCCGCGCGATTCTTCAGCCGCGAAACAGTCGGCCGAACGCCTCGCCCCCTTCCCCCTCCGGAGAACCCATGAAAAGCCGTGCCGAGCAGCTGCTGGCGCTGGGGCAGAGCGTGTGGCTGGACTTCATCCGCAGGGGCCATCTGCACTCCGGCGAATTCGATCGGCTGGTGAGGGACAACGGCGTGGTCGGCGTGACCTCGAACCCCACCATCTTTCAGCAGGCGATTGCCGACAGCCACGACTACGACGCCGCGCTCCAGTCGGGCATCGCAGCCGGACTCGACGACCTGGCGCTCTACGAGCGACTCGCGATCGAGGACATTCAGCTCGCGTGCGATCGGCTGCTGCCCCTCTATCGGAGCACCGCCGGACGCGACGGTCGGGTGAGTCTCGAGGTCAGCCCACGCCTTTCGCACGACACGGCGGGCTCGATCGAGGAAGGGCAGCGACTTCACGCCGCGGTGGCGCGCGACAACGTGATGATCAAGGTGCCCGCGACCGTGGCGGGACTCCCCGCCATCCGCGCGCTGCTGGGCCTCGGCATCTCGGTCAACGTGACGCTGATCTTCACGCTCGCGCGCTACGAGCAAGTCATCGAGGCGTTCCTCGGCGGCCTCGAAGACCGCGTGGCACGCGGTGGCGCACCGGGCGACATTCGATCGGTGGCCTCGTTCTTCGTTTCGCGCGTCGACGCCAAGGTCGACAAGGCGATCGAAACGACGCTCGCGGCGCTGCCGCCGGGTGCGACCGAACGCGCCGAACTGGAAACCCTGCCGGGACGCGCCGCGGTCGCGAATGCACGCCTCGCCTATGCACGCTTCCGCGTAGTGTTCGGCAGTGCGCGCTGGCAGGCCCTCGCAGCGCAGGGCGCGCACGTTCAGCGACCGCTGTGGGCATCGACCAGCACCAAGAACAAGAGCTATCGAGACGTGCTCTACGTCGAGGAGCTGATCGGGCCCGATACCGTCAACACCATGCCGCCTCAGACGCTCGCGGCGTTCAACGATCACGGAGTCGCAGAGGCGCGCATCGAACGCGACGTCGACGCCGCACGGCGCCTGTTCGAACGCCTGCCGGCGCTCGGCATCCCGCTCGCACGCCTGCTCGACGAGCTGGAGCCCGAAGGCGTTGCGTCGTTCGAGAAGTCGTTCGACGCGTTGCTCTCGGCAATCGCACAACGCCGCCGCGAGATGGCCGCGTGAGCGCCGCCCTGCGCACCGCCCTCGGCGTACACCAGCACGCAGTCAGCGCGCGGCTGGTGCGATTCACGGCCGAGGACCTCGCCGGTCGGCTCGCGGGTCGCGACGCCACGATCTGGAGCACGGAACCCGCCCACATCGCGGTCGCTCGCAATCGTCTCGGCTGGATCGAATCACCGGGCTCCATGCGGGCGCGCGTCTCCGAGTTCGAAGCATTCGCGAACGCCGTGGCGTCCGAAGGTTTCACGCACGCGCTGTTGCTGGGCATGGGCGGCTCGAGCCTCGCGCCCGAGGTGCTGCGCCAGGTGTTCGGCGTCGCCGCCGGGCGGCTCGAAGTCGCGGTGCTCGACAACACTTCCCCGACTGCGGTCGCCGCTGCCTTCGCGGCCCATGACCCGCGCCGCACGCTGGTGCTGGTGGCTTCCAAGTCGGGCGGCACGCTCGAAGTCGCTTCGTTCGAGAAGCGTGCCTTCGAGTGGATGCAGGCGGCGCGCGGGGACCAGGCGGGTCGCGCATTCGTCGCGATCACCGATCCCGGTACTTCGCTCGGCCAGCTCGCTGCAACCCGTGGCTATCGCCACACCTTCGAAAATCCCGCCGACATCGGGGGGCGCTACTCGGCGCTATCGTGCTTCGGAATCGTCCCGGCCGCCTTGCTCGGCGTTCCGCTTGCAGCCCTGCTGGACTCGGCGATCGCGGAGCTCGACGTTGCGAAGCTCGAGCGCGATGCGGCTCGCAATGCGCCGCTGGCACTCGGAGCGGCACTCGGCGAGCTCGCGCTCGTCGGCCGCGACAAGGTGACGCTGGTGCTCGGTGGCGGGTTCGATCCACACGC
>JABFRW010000048.1 GCA_013140805.1 Candidatus Eisenbacteria bacterium | reverse complement strand
CCCCGCGCCCCAGGCCGCCGCCAGCACCGGCTCGAACGCCGTGGTCACCAGCCGCAGGTCGCGAAGCTGCCGAGTGCCTTCCACATCGGTCGCGTAGGCGCCGGTGCGCCGCGCGGCGCGCAACGCGTCCGACAGCCCACCGACCTCGGCTTGCGACCACGACAATCGTCCCTCGAGATGCTGGCGATCGTGCGACCACATCATGAGATGGGCGCGGGTGAATCCGAGACCCTCGGAGTGCACGGCGAGCGCGGCGACCATGCGATCGACCGCGTTTCGGTCCGCCCCGTCCTCGAACAGGGGAACCCACGCATTCATGTGCTCCACGATGAAGTGCCTCCGGGAAGGGCAGCAGCAAGAATCAGGGCGCGAGCCGGCCCCGCGAACTCGAAGCGCAACCGGCATGCCACGTCGAGTTCAAGCGCTCGCGAGCGGCGGGCATTTCGCACGCGCGAGATGCCGCCGCTAAGCTCCTTCGTCGCTTGACCCTAGAGCGGCACCCGCCTAACGTCCGTTGCTCCCGCTGCAATGCGCCGCCCGATCCACCGCGCCTCGCGAGCGCTCATTGGGGTAAAAGGAGCCTGCCTGTGGAAAACCACCAAACTCCGATCGAAGTCGAGCTGGGGCCGGCGGCCGCCGAAGGCATCTACTCGAACCTGGTGCTGATCGCGCATTCGGCTTCGGAAGTCATCCTCGACTTCGCACGCGTGCTGCCCGGAGTTCCCAAAGCACGGGTTTACGCCCGCGTGATCCTGACGCCGCAGCATGCCAAGTCGCTGCTCATGACGCTCGAGCAGAATCTGAAGAACTACGAGTCGCAGTTCGGCCCGATCAAGCTTCCGGGCAACGACAAGGGCCGCGAACTCGGCTTCAAGGCCTGATCGATGCCGACCCGCGCCGCATTCTCGTTCGTGCTCCATTCGCACCTGCCGTGGGTCCTTCATCATGGGCGGTGGCCGCACGGTGTCGACTGGCTGAACGAGGCGGCGGCCGAGACCTACCTTCCGCTGTGGCGCGACCTCCATGCACGCACCGCCGGCACCCGCGCACTGGGTGTCACGATCGGACTGTCTCCGGTGCTGTGCGAACAGCTCGCGCACCCGGACTATCCGTCCGAGTTCGTGAGCTATCTGGAGCAGAAGATCGAAGCCGCACGCGACGATCGCGCCGCGTTCACGGCCGGCGATGACCTCTCGATGGCGGCGCTCGCGGAACGCTGGGAGCGTTTCTATCGCAGCACGCTCGAGGACTTCATGGGGCCGCACGGTTCCAACCTGGTGGCGCGCTTTCGGCGCCTCGAGGAGGCCGGAGCGATCGAGATCATCACGTGCGGTGCGACGCACGGCTATCTGCCGCTGCTTGCGACCGACGCCGCCGCCGAGTTCCAGATCCAGACCGCCGTCGCCACCCATCGCCGCCACTTCGGCCGCGCGCCGCGCGGCATCTGGCTGCCCGAATGCGCCTACCGCCCGGCCGGTCCGTGGCCTTCGCCTGCGATCGAACGCGAAGGTGGATTCGGGCCCGACGACCCGACCCCACCGCACGCGCGTGTCGGCGTCGAAGAGCTGCTCGCCGCTCACGGACTCCGCTACTTCTTCGTCGACTCCCATCTGATCGCAGGCGGGCGTCCGCTCGGAACCTATGCCGAACGCTTCGACGCGATCCGACGCCTGGTGCCGGCCGAAACCGCAGCCGCGCCGCGCCAGCACACCACGGACCGCGCGTATCGGGTCGGGCCCACCGCGGTGGTGAGTTGTTTCGGGCGCGACGCCGCGACCACCGTTCAGGTGTGGAGCGGCGAGCATGGCTACCCCGGCGACGCGGCCTACCTCGACTTCCACAAGAAGCGCTTCCCGGGCGGCCATCGTTACTGGGCGGTCACGCATCCCAAGGCCGACATGGCCGACAAGGTGCCGTATCAGCCGCTGGTCGCGACCGAGCGCACCGCCCAGCACGCCGATCACTTCGTACGGCTGCTCGAATCGACGCTCGCGGGCGCGACGGGCGGCTCGCGCATGCTGACGGCGATGTTCGACGCCGAGTTGTTCGGACACTGGTGGTTCGAAGGCCCGCAATTCCTCGCCGAGGTGGTCGATCGCCTGGTGGCCGGCGGCCGCATCGAACCGCAGTCGGCGGGAGCATTCCTCGAGCGCCACGGGGCGCCCGCGATCGTGGATCTGCCCGAGGGTTCATGGGGCGATGGCGGTGGCCACAAGGTGTGGCTGAACGAGACCACGCGCTGGACGTGGGTCGAATTGCATCGTGCCGAGGCGCGTTTCGAGGCGCTGGTCGGTCGCGCGCGCGCGCGCTCCGGCGATGCGCTGCTCGAACGGCTGGCGGCCCAGACCGCTCGGGAGCTGTTGCTCGCGCAGGCCTCCGACTGGCAGTTCCTGATCACCACGATCGCCGCCCGCGATTACGCCGAGTTGCGCATTCGTCGGCACTTCGACGACTTCGACACACTCGCGACTCTGACCGAGCGACGCCTGGCAGGATCTCCGATCACCGACACCGAAGAACGGCTGCTCGGCGAGATCGAAACTCGGGATCGGTTGTTCAACGACCTCGACTGGCGCGCCTACGGCGCGCGAGCACTGGCGACACGAGCTTAGGTCGAGCTCCGGTTGTCGAGTTCAACGCTTCATCATGCCGGACTCCTTGTTGCCTGAGGGCCGTCACGCCCGGCAGCTCGGAGCAGGATGGGCTGTCACGCAGGAGTTGTCGCGAGCTGCGCGCTCTGGCGCCGGCAATTCGGTGCGAGATGAGTCAGCGCCCGCCGAACTCGCTCCTCGAGTGACGCCTCGGGGATGGCGTCGCAGCACGCGGCCCCGCGACGCGCCTCTTCCGCGCGAAACCC
>JABFRW010000047.1 GCA_013140805.1 Candidatus Eisenbacteria bacterium | reverse complement strand
GAACGGCTCGCCGATGTACACGCGCCGATCGCGGCGCCCTGGTGGGAGCGGGTGCCGTGGGGCTGGATCGTCGGGATCGTGGTGGTGGCGGTCCTCGCAGTGCTGATCTGGAAGCGGCTCGCGCGCCGCCGTCGTGGTGGCCGCGCCGCGGACCTCGGTCGCTGCGCCGACTCGCGACCCGCGCGCCGAGGCGCTCGATGCCATCGAGGCGCTGCGCTCCGAGCGCCTGCCCGAAGCGTCGCGATTCGGGGAGCACGCGCTGAGGCTCGGCCGCATCCTGCGCGTCTATCTGGAGCGCTCACTCGGCATCACGCAGCCCGGAGACACCACGCCCGAGCTGGTCGCCCATCTGCGCGCCGGTGGAGCGGAGCCCGAGGAACTGCAGCGACTGGCGGCGTTGCTGCGCATCTGGGATCGGGTCAAGTTTGCGCGCGAGGCGCCGACCGTCGAGGAGGCGCAGCGCGCCGAGCAGGCGGTCGAGGCGGTGGTGAGACGCGATCGGCCGATCGCGGCCGGGCGGGTGGCCTGATGCGTCTCGAGCAACCGCTGTGGCTGCTGGCGTTGCTGATCCTGCCGTGGGTGCTATGGCGGGCATGGCGACCGGCGGCGCGGGCCGCGGCCATTGCGTGGTCCCGCTCGCGGGGTCCGTGGCGCGCCGGTCGCGCGGCATGGGTACTGCGTTCGATCGAGGTGCTGCCGTGGCTGGCGCTGGTGCTCGCGCTGGTGGTGCTCGCGCGTCCTCAACAGGGTCTGCGCCAGACCGAGACCGAGACGCGCGGAGTCGACATCATGCTCGCGATCGACGTGAGCCCCAGCATGCGTGCCGAGGATTTCCGGCCACGCAACCGCCTGTTCGTCGCCCGATCGACCGCGCGTGAATTCGTGCGCCAGCGCCGGCACGACCGCATCGGCATCGTGGGCTTCGCCGGCACTTCGTTCACCCAGTGCCCGCTGACGCTCGATCACGAAGTGCTGGACGAACTGCTCCAGGGACTCGACTTCGGCATGGCGGAGGATGGCACCGCGGTCGGCATGGGACTCGCGACCGCAGTGGCGCGACTTCGCGAGAGCCGCACGCCGAGCAAAGTGATCGTGCTGCTCACCGATGGCCAGAGCAATCGCGGCGCGATCGACCCCTTGAGCGGTGCGGAGCTCGCCAAGGTCTACGGCATCCGCGTCCATACCGTGCTGGTCGGGCGGGGAGGGATCGTGCCGGTCCCGGTCGAGGATCCGATCTACGGCCGGCGGCTCGAGATGGTGCGCATGGACGTCGATGACGGAACGCTGGCCGAGATCGCACGACGCACCGGCGGCAGATTCTTCCGCGCCACCGAGCCCGAGGCGCTCGCGAACATCTACACCGAGATCGACCGGCTCGAACGGGCACCGATCCGCTCGATCGAGTATCGGGACTACCACGACCTGGGCCCCTGGCTGCTCGCGATCGCGGCGATGTTGCTGGCCGCGCGAAGCCTTTCGGCCGCTACCTGGGCGGCGCGACTTCCATGAGGTGCGCGCGATGACGTTCTCGGAGCCGCGTGCGTTGTGGCTGCTGCTGGCCGTGCCGCTGGTCCTGCTGCTCGAGTGGCACGCGGCTCGGCGCTCGGCCCGTCAGCTGGTGGCGCTGATCGGGGCCCGCGCGGACCATCCGCTGCTGCGCCAGCGACGACCGGGGGAGCGCCGATTCGGCGCGGCGATGCGCGCGGTGGCGCTGGCAGCACTCGCATTCGGCGCTGCCGGGCCCGAGTGGGGGACCGAGCTCAAACGCCGCACCGCGACCGGTTCCGACGTGGTGTTCGTGATCGACGTCTCCGCCAGCATGGACGCGCGAGACGTCAATCCGTCACGGCTCGAGGAGGCGCGTCGCGAGGCCCTGGCCTTGCTCGATCGGCTCGGGGGCAGCCGCGTCGGGGTGGTGGCGTTTGCGGGTGACGCGGTCCGGCTGTGTCCATTGACACTGGATCGCGGCGCGGTGCGACTGGTGATCGAGTCGCTGTCGAGCGGCACCGTGGGTGAGCCCGGCACCGACCTGGGTCGCGGGCTCGAGGTCGCCGCGCGCATGCTGCCGGGCGGACGCCGCAGCGAACAGGTGGTGGTGCTGTGGACCGACGGCGAAGATCTGGAGAAGGGCTTCGAGCGCGGCATCGATGCGGTGGTGCGCGCCGGGCAACGCGTCTACGCGGTCGGCGTCGGCACACGCGGCGGCGACGTCATCCCGGTGCTCGACGAGGATGGAAGGTCGGTCGACGTGAAACGCGACGAAGCAGGTGCCGCGGTGCGCAGCCGGCTCGACGAGACCGCACTGCGTGAGGTCGCCAGACGCACGCGAGGTGCCTACTTCTCGGCTTCGCGTGCGGGCGGCGAGACCGGCCGGCTGCTGGCCGCGGTCGGACGCCTCGGGCGCAGCGAACGCGGCGAGCGACTGGTCGAACGCTCGGTCCCGCGCTATCCGTGGTTCGCAGCGCTCGCCGCCCTCGCGCTGGTGCTCGAACGCGCGCGAGCGCGCCGGCGCATCCGCGGCGAGGGTGATTCGGCCGGCAAGCGGACCGGCGACTCGAAGGCCCCCGCCGCGGGCGCGATGCAGGATTCGACCGGCTCCGCGCCGCGGCCGGCCACTCCGGTGGCGGCGGCGTTGTTCGCGCTGGCCGTGGCCTGCGGAGTGATCGGACCTGCCGCGACGGCCCTGGCGCA
>JABFRW010000046.1 GCA_013140805.1 Candidatus Eisenbacteria bacterium | reverse complement strand
GCGAGCGTGCGGGTGGTGGCGGACGTCGATCCGATCGACGTGCTGTGAGCGCTTCGCCGCGAGCCGTCGCGACGCCATCACACCATCGCGAACCCGTCACACCCGCGTCGAATCGTCACGAAAACGCAATCCGACCTCGAACGCCTGAAGGCTTGACGCATCGCGGAGTTAGGGGCCAAGATCGCCGCCGCTCTCCGTCTCCGGGCCTCACGCGGGCCTTGGCACCCTTTCCGCATTAGGAACTCTTCGACATGACGCTCGAATCCTCGGCTCGTCGCCGCATGGCGCCCGTCACCAGCGGCACTTCGATGTCGGTGCCGGCGGACGCCCCGGTCATCACGTTCGAGCGGGTGAGGGAGGATCCGAGAGTCAAGGTGTTCGTCCGCAAGGCGGACGAGGCACTGGCGGAGATCGGCTACACCGAACACGGAGAGCGCCACGTCGGGCTGGTGGCCCACATCGCGTTCAACACGCTCAAGCGCCTCGGTCATGCCGAGCGCGAGTGCGAGCTGGCTGCGATCGCGGGTTACCTGCACGACATGGGCAACGCGATCAATCGCGATCACCACGCCCAGTCGGGGGCGGCGATGGCGATGCAGATCCTGACGGGAATGGGCATGCCGGACCTCGAAATCGTCCGCATCATGGGCGCGATCGGCAATCATCACGAGAACGACGGCGACCCGGTGAGTCCGGTGTCGGCGGCGGTGATCCTGGCCGACAAGAGCGACGTGCACCGCACCCGGGTGCGCAACCCCGACATGATCAAGTTCGACATCCACGATCGCGTGAACTACGCGGTCGAGAAGAGCTTTCTGAACGTCGACGAGGCGCGCAAACTCATCACGCTCGAACTCAGCATCGACACCTCGATCTCGCAGGTGATGGAGTACTTCGAGATCTTCATGACGCGGATGCTCGCGTCACGCAAGGCGGCCCAATACCTCGGCTGTCAGTTCGGGCTCGCGGTCAATGGGAATCGCCTCACTTAGGGAGGAATTCGCGGTGATGACGTTCCGCAACCGAGTCGTCCTCGCCCTGACGAGCCTGGCGCTGTGCGCGGCGCTGCTGCCGCGCGTCGCCGAGGCTCGCAATCCTCATTGCGCGGGTGGCATCCAGTACGTGGTCGGCGGGCTGCGCGACAAGGAGAAGGGCAACACCGAGGACTACCTGCGCCAGATGAACAAGGCGATCCAGCAGCTCGAGCAGTGCGCGGCCGAGGACGCCGAGGATTCCGAAGCGATCTGCTACCTCGGCTGGGCCTACGCCGAGCTCGACAGCGCCGGACCGTCGGGCAAGTGGTTCGACATCGGCATCAAGGGCCTCGAGGCCAAGGGCGACAAGAAGAAAGTCTCCCAGTGGACCGACAACCGGAACTCGTACTGGGTCCGGTGGCTCAACGACGGCATCGGCAAGATGAACGCGGCGCGCGACGTGTACCCCGACTTCTGCAAGAAGCCGGCGAACGAGGCCGACGAGACGCTGCGTGGTGAGGCCGCCAAGAGCTACGAGTCAGCCGAACTGGGCCTGATGCGTGCCGCGGCGATGCGTCCCGCCGACTCGAACACGCTGCGAAACCTCGGCTCGCTGTATGCATTTCGCTGCGAATTCATGAAGGCCGAGAGCAAGTTCCGCGAGGCGCTGGCACTCGCCCCGAGCGACACGATGCTGCAGCAGAGCCTGCGCTCGGTTCGCATCAATCGCGCGAATCAGCTGGTCGACGAGCAGAAGCTCGACGAGGCCGAGAGCTACCTGAAGGAACTGATCGCGGCCGAACCCGCCAGCGCGGACCACGCGATGTCGCTCGCCGATCTCTACTTCAAGCGCGCGCAGGCGCTCAAGGACAATGAAGAGGGGCGCAAGGCTCAGTTCAAGCTCGCGGCCGACAACTACGCGCGTGCGTCGGGGAACCGCAAGGGCGACGCGGATCTGACGTTCAACGCCGCACTCGCCTATCAGTTCGCGTCCGACTATCCGAAAGCGGTCGAGTACTGGGAGGCGACGTCCCGGTTGCGCCCCAACGATCACGAGGCGCTGTCCTCGCTCGGCGCATGCCTGGTCGAGGTCAAGCGCTGCGACGACGCTGCAGTCGCCGTGCTCAAGGCGGTGCAGCTCAAGCCGGACCTCAAGAATCTGCATCGTCAGCTCGGGGCGATCTACTCCAAGTGCGGCAACAACGCACGCGCCACCGAACACCTGATGCTGTACCTGGCGATGGACAAGGGCGTCGCGGCGGCGGATCCCGCGGCGGCGGCAAAGGCCGCGCCGGCCGGAACGACGGCGGCGAAGACCCTCTCGACCGACGGCGCGCCGGAAAAGGTGTTCGCATGGCAGCAGGACAGCCAGAAGTACGAGACCTGGGTCTACTTCGCGAAGCAGACCGCGTTCACATTCGGCGGCGGACAGCTGGTCTCGAAGGCGAGTTGGGGCGTCTCGGCCGCGCCGAAGAAGAACTAACGGCCTCCGGGCTCGAACGCTCATGAATCCGGCCCGCACCGGAGCGCACGAAGACCTGGCGCTGCTCCGGCGCGGGCCGGTCGCCATTCTGGGCTACGGCCATCAAGGCGAAGCGCACGCGCTCAATCTGCGTGACGCCGGCCTCGAGGTGGTGGTGGGCGCGCGCGCCGGGCATGCGGCGTTCGAGCGTGCGGTCGCACACGGGTTCGCCCCGCTCGCGCTCGGCGAAGCGGTGACGCGGGCGGCGACCGTCGCGATGCTGCTTCCCGATGAAGTGGTGCCGGAGCTGTGGCACGAACTCGGCCCGCCGCTCGAGCGGGCGCACGCGGTGGTGTTCGCGCACGGCTATAACCTGCTCTACGGGGCGCTCACGTTCGGGGCGGCGACCGACGCGGTGCTGGTCTCGCCGACCGGCCCCGGCGCGGTCCTGCGCGAGCGCTTCGTGGCAGGCGCGGGGCTGCCGGCGTATCTCGCGGTGCACCAGGACGCGAGCGGCTCCGCCTGGCAGGTGGCCGAAGCGTACGCTTACGCGATCGGGTGCGGGCGCGCGACACTGATCCGCACCACGGTGCGCGAAGAGACCGAAGTCGACCTGTTCGGCGAGCAGGTGGTGCTGTGCGGCGGGATGAACGCGCTGGTCACGGCTGCATTCGAGACCCTGGTCGAGGCCGGCTATTCGCCGGAGATCGCTTACCTCGAGTGCGTCCAGCAGCTCGCCGCACTCGCCGACATGCTGAGAGATCGCGGGGTGACCGGAGTGCGCGAGGGGATCAGCGCGACCGCGCTGTTCGGCGATCTGACGCGCGGCCCGCGCGTGATCGGCGCGAGCTCACGCGCCGAGATGCATCGGATTCTCGACCAGATCCGTAATGGGGCATTCGCGCGCGAATGGGGCGCGGAGGCTGCGCGCGGCAAGCCGCTTCTCGCCGCCGGTCTGGCTGCTTCCCGCGCTCATCCGATCGAGCAGGCGCGACGTCGGGCGCTGCGCCTGCCGGAGTCGTAAGGCGTTGTCCAAAAGGCCATTGACAGGATTCGCCCGCGTGCTAGCCTGCCCCGCGATCAAGTCGTCTTCGTGCCCGAGACCCGGGGGATCCGGTGCCGCCGGCACGTTCAGGAGGAAGCAATGACCAAGGCGGATATCGTCGACCAGATCTCGGAGCGCACCGGACTCACGAAAAAAGACGTGGCTGAGACCGTCGACAAGTTTCTCGACGCGGTGGCCCGGGCGCTCGCCAACGGCCACCACATCGAAATCCGCGGTTTCGGCACCTTCCGGGTGAAGGACCGCAAGTCTCGGATCGCGCGCAATCCGCGCACCGGCGAAGCGGTTCCGGTACCGCCCCGCAAGGTCCCGGTCTTCAAGGTTTCGAAGGAACTGAAGGACATGGTCGCGCAGGGCTGACCTGAGCACCGATAGCGAAGCGGCGCGGCGATCGATCGCCGCGCCGCTTCGTTTTCGAGTCCTGCGCGACCGCTAGTTGCGACTGTTGCGGAGCAGCACCATGCGCAGGAGCTGGAGTGCGGCCATGGCGGCCGCCGCCACGTAGGTGAGTGCGGCGGCATCGAGCACCTGCTTGGCGCCCGCCACTTCCTGAGGCGCGATCGCGCCGGTGGTCTGCAGCTGAGCGAGCGCGCGCTTCGAGGCATCGAACTCGACCGGCAGCGTGACGAGGTGGAACAACACCGCGCCGGCGAAGAACAGAATGCCGATGTCGGCGAGCCACAGCAGCCGCCCGTTGCCGAACACGAAGCCGATGAAGAACAGCGGGAACGCCGCCATGCTTCCAAAGCTCGCAACCGGCGCGACCGCGCTGCGGATCGCGAGCGGCGCGTAACCTTGAGCGTGCTGGAGCACGTGTCCGACCTCGTGCGCCGCGACCGCGATCGAAGCGATCGAGCCGTCTCGGAAGTTGTGAGACGACAGCCGGACTTTCTTCGCGCGCGGGTCATAGTGATCGCTCAGCACGCCACCGACCTCTTCGATCGCGACGTCCTCGACGCCGTTGCGCCGCATGATGGTCTCTGCCATCTGCCGCCCGGTCATCCCGTTCGCGGCCCGCACGCGCGAGAACTTCTGATAAGTGTTCTGCACCTTCCACTGGGCCCACATGGCGAACGCCAGCGCGGGGAGCAGCAGCAGCATGGTCTTGTCGAAGTATCCGAACATGTGGCTTCGAGCCTCCTGGGTGCGGACCGGCCGGCGACCTTCGCTCGAGCGGGACCCGCGTGCGTCGGCAGTATAGACGCAGCTCGGGCGGGTTCGTTTCGTCACGGTGTGGTGGCGGGTACCGCTTGACCTGCCCTTGTCACCGCGACCGTTCCGAGCGGTTTCGCAGCGCGCCGGTCGAGCACTGGCGCGAGGCTACGATTTGCGCGAGCATGCCGCCCGAACGGCGGCCGCGTTGCGCGCCCGGCGCTTCCACCATGAGCCCGACCTCTCCGATCGTCGACCTCCGCAGCGACACCGTCACGCGCCCCACACCGGCGATGCGCCGGGCCATGGCCGAAGCGGTGGTCGGCGACGACGTGTTCGGCGACGACCCGACCGTTCAGGCCCTCGAGCGCCGGGTCGCGGAGCTGAGCGGAAAGGAAGCCGCCGTGTACGTCCCGAGCGGCACGATGGGGAATCAGCTCGCGATCGCAACCGCGGCCGGCCCCGGCGACGCGGCGGTGATGGAGCGCGAGTCTCACATCTTCCTCTACGAGCAGGGCGGCCTCGCGGCCAACAGCGGCGTGCTGGCGCACACGGTCGCCGGAGCTCGCGGTGCGCTCGCGGTCGCGGATCTGACCGCGGCGCTGCGCGGTGAGGACGAGCACGTCGCGCGGGTGCGTCTGGTGTGCGTCGAGAACACGCACAATCGCGCCGGCGGCGTGGTGGTGCCGCTCGCCGAGCTGCGTTCGCTCTCCGAGGTGGCGCGGTCGCGCGGGCTCGGCGTGCATCTCGACGGTGCGCGACTGTGGAACGCCAGCGTCGCCAGCGGCATTCCGATCCGAGAATGGGCCGCGATCGCCGACACCGTGATGATGTGCTTCTCCAAGGGTCTCGGTGCGCCGATCGGCTCGATCCTGATCGGACCGGCCGAGCGCATGCTGGCTGCGCGGCGGGTGCGCAAGCGCTGGGGCGGCGCGATGCGGCAGGTCGGCATCCTCGCCGCGGCATGCCTGCACGCGCTGGATCATCACGTCGAGCGGCTCGCCGACGATCATCGCCGCGCGCGTTCGCTGGCGGCCGGGTTTCGCGAGACGCCGGGAGTGCGGGTCCCGGAGCCCGACACCAACATCGTGATCGTGGAGCTGGAGCATCCGGCGCTCGATCCGACCACGGTTCTCGAGGGCCTGGCGGAGCGCGGCGTCTGGATGGTTCCGTTCGGCACCCGCCGGCTGCGGGCGATCGCACATCTCGACGTCGACGACGCCGGCGTCGAGCAGGCGATCGCGGCGTGGCGCGCGGTCGCGGGGGGCGCAGTCCATGCCGCGGGGTAGACGCTCCGACACCCCCATGCTAACGTCCCGCCGCGCTTTTTCAGGCGGGTCCCACACGACACCTCGCGAGCCCGCCGAGTGACCGCCAACGACTCTCCCGTACGGGAGGGAACCCTCTATCTCGTTGCGACGCCGATCGGAAACCTCGACGACATCACCCGGCGCGCCGTGAAGGTGCTCGGGTCGGTGACCCGGATCGCGGCGGAGGACACGCGCCATACCCGCAAGCTGCTCGAACATCTCGGCATTCAGGCGCCGCTCACCAGCCTGTTCGAGCACAACGAGCGCGCCCGCTTGCCGCGCATGATCGAACGACTGCAGGCCGGGGAGTCGCTCGCGCTGGTGACCGACGCAGGTTCGCCGGGAATCGCCGATCCGGGGTATCCGTTGGTGAGGGCCGCGGTCGAGGCCGGGCTGCGGGTCGAGAGCATCGTGGGGCCGAGTGCGGTGATTGCGGCGCTGCAGGTCAGCGGTCTGCCGACCGATGCATTCACGTTCGTGGGTTTCCTGCCGCCCAAGTCGGTGGCGCGCCGCAAGCGGCTCGCGGAATACGCGGAGCGGCGCGAAACGCAGGTGGCATTCGAGTCGCCGCACCGCATCGAGGCGACGCTCGAGGACCTCGAAGCGGTGTGGGGCGAGCGCCCGATCGCGCTCGCGCGCGAGCTGACCAAGACATTCGAGGAAGTGTTGCGAGGAACCGCACGCGAGGTGCGTGAACGACTCACGGCGGAGCGCCGCCGGGGTGAGATGGTGCTGGTGCTCGGCGGCCGGACGCGCGCTTCGCGCGCGAGCCGCGAGCACGGAATCGAGGAGGGCGACTGAACGTGGCATCGCGTGACCCCGCGACCGCAACCGACCCGGACGAACGGCCCGATGCCGGCGAGGCTCCGCCGCGATTCAAGGATCGGCTCAAGCGCTTCGCTCATGGTGCGCTCGATCCGGTCGTGAATCTGCTCGTGGCGACCGGCGCGCGGCCCGATCAGGTCACGGTTCTCGGGCTGCTGCTCAGCGTCGCGGCGGCGCTCGCGTTCTTCGAGGGCATGTTCCGACTCGGCTCGCTGCTGCTGATCCTCTCGGGCATCTGCGACATCCTCGACGGCCAGATCGCCCGCCGCGACGGCATGTCGACGCGCTTCGGCGCGTTTCTGGACTCGACGCTGGACCGGCTCGCCGACGCCCTGGTGCTGGCCGGCATCGGCGGGTTCTACATCATCCATCTGGTGGAGCTGGTGATCGATCCGCCGCGGGCGGTGATGGAGATCACCCGGGATCTCGAGCCGGTGGTGTGGGCACGGATCGCCATGATCGCGGTGCTGGCGCTGATCGGGTCGTTCATGGTGTCCTACACCCGGGCACGCGCCGAAGGGCTCGGGCTCGATTGCAAGGTCGGCTGGTTCGAGCGACCCGAACGCATGGTGCTCCTCATCGTCGCCGGACTGTTCGGCGTTGGCCCGGTCATGCCGGCCGCGCTGATCATCCTGGCGCTGTTGTCGTCCGCCACCGCGATTCAGCGCGTGGCGCACGTCTGGAAAATCACCCGCACGGCGGGGATGGATCGATAACCGGGCGAGCTGACCCGGACCTCAAGGAGGCAGGAGACATGGGCAAGGTGCGCGTCGCCATCATCGGGGTGGGCAACTGCGCCTCGTCGTTCGTGCAAGGGCTGCACTACTACCGCAACGCCAAGGAGAACGACCGGATTCCGGGCCTCATGCACGTGAATCTCGGCGGTTACCACGTGCGCGACGTCGAAGTGGTGGCCGCGATCGACGTGGACCGCAACAAGGTCGGCAAGGACGTGGCCGATGCGATCCTCGAATGGCCGAACAACACGCTGGCGTTCGCGAAGGTTCCGAAGACCGGCATCAAGGTGCAGCGCGGCATGACGCACGACGGCCTCGGCAAATACCTGTCGCAGATCATCCACAAGGCGCCCGGCTCGACCGTCGACATCGTGAAGTTGCTCAAGGACACCAGGACCGACGTGGTGGTGAACTACCTGCCGGTCGGCTCCGAGGAAGCGACCAAGTGGTACGTCGAGCAGGTGCTCGAAGCCGGCTGCGCATTCGTGAACTGCATTCCGGTGTTCATCGCGCGCGAGAAGTACTGGCAGCAGCGCTTCGAGAAGAAGGGCCTGCCGGTGATCGGTGACGACATCAAGTCTCAGGTCGGCGCCACCATCACGCATCGCGTGCTGTCGCGTCTGTTCGTCGAGCGCGGCGTGCGCATCGACCGGACCTACCAGATCAACTTCGGCGGCAACACCGACTTCCTCAACATGCTGGAGCGCGAACGGCTCGAGTCGAAGAAGATCTCCAAGACCTCGGCGGTCACCAGCATCATTCCGTACGGGCTTCCGGACGACGACGTGCACGTCGGACCCAGCGACTACATTCCGTGGTTGAAGGATCGCAAGTGGTGTCACATCCGAATGGAAGGCACCACGTTCGGGGACGTGCCGCTCAACCTCGAACTCAAACTCGAAGTGTGGGACTCGCCGAACTCCGCCGGTGTCGTGATCGACGCGGTGCGGTGTGCCAAGATCGGACTCGAACACGGCCTGAAGGGCGCGCTGATCGCGCCGTCGTCCTACTTCAAGAAGTCGCCGCCGGTGCAGATCCCGGACGATGACGCGCGCCTGATGACCGAGCGCTTCATCAAGGATCCGAAGGGCACCGAGAAGCTGCTGCGCGAGAACGCGCCGACGGTGAAACGCGAGAGCAAGATGGTGGCAGGGGCGACCGCGCCGTCGATGAACGGGGCGCCGAGCACGACTCGCAAGGCGCGGCCGACCGCCAGGCCCGCCCGCGCGGCTGCGGCACGCGCGAAGCCCGCACGTCGTCGGACCGTGCGTCGCGCCAAGCCCGCACGCGCCCGCTGAGCGGAAAGGACCGGGAAATGCCGGGGCTGTTCGTCTCCTTCGAAGGTGGTGACGGCTCCGGCAAGTCCACGCAGATCGCGCGGCTCGCGGCGCGACTGCAATCACTCGGCATCGATCCGGTGGTGACGCGCGAGCCCGGCGGAACTGCGGTCGCCGAAGGCATCCGGGCGCTGCTGCTCGAGCGGCCCGAACGGCGCGGCGGAGCGCGGGAGCCGGGACCCACACGGCTCGCCGAAGCGCTGCTGATGGTGGCGGCGCGTGCCGACCTGGTCGAGAAGGTGCTCCGCCCCGCGCTCGAATCCGGACGCGTCGTGCTGTGCGATCGCTACGCGGACTCGACGCTCGCGTATCAGGGCGGCGGTCGCGGCCTCGATGCGGGATTACTCGAGGGCTGGAACCGCGCGGCGACCGGCGGGCTGGTGCCCGACCTGACGCTCTACTTCGACCTCGATCCCGAGGTCGGGCTCGCGCGCCGCACCGGAGTCGCCGGTTCGTCCAACCGCATC
Organism: Candidatus Eisenbacteria bacterium; assembly: GCA_013140805.1. Taxonomy (NCBI): domain Bacteria; phylum Candidatus Eiseniibacteriota; species Candidatus Eiseniibacteriota bacterium. Next base: position 1,661 of record JABFRW010000046.1, on the reverse strand, counting down.
GACGCGGAGTCGCTCGAGTTCCATCGCCGGGTCCGCGCCCGCTACCTCGAACTGGCCGCAGCCGAGCCGGCTCGATGGCTGGTGCTCGATGCCAGCGCCGCGCCGGACACGCTCGAAGTCGCGGTGTGGAGTGCCGTCGAGTCGCGTCGCCGCGGCCCGGTGCGCGCCTAGGGCTGTGCTATAGTCGCCGCCCGCGCGGAGCGCCGCCGCCGCGCATTCCGACCGCGTTCCGAGCCGTCACTCCCCGACGGTCGCATCCGTGGCCCTCGTGGCGCACGCGGTCTCACGCGGTCGTCCGGGAGAGCGTCTTGATCCGTCGTCGCTTCGCAATCGCCGCGTTCCTGGTGGCGCTGTTCGTTCTCGGCTGGTGGGTGGGCCGTGGGCGCGCGACCGGGCGCGATCTGTACTCGAACGTCGATCAATTCATCGAAGTGCTGCAGCGCGTGCGTTCGAGCTACGTCGATCAGGTCGAGTCCGACTCGCTCATGAAGGGCGCGCTCGAGGGGCTGACGCGCGGCCTCGATCCGTATTCGCAGTATCTCGACCGCCGTTCGTACGAGGACCTGCAGGCCACCACGCATGGCGAGTACGGCGGCGTGGGGCTGGTGGTCGGCATTCGCGACGAGCTGCCGGTCGTGATCTCCCCGATCGAAGGCGGACCGGCGTGGACGCTCGGGTTGCAGACCGGCGACTTGATCGTGCGCGTCGAAGGTGCGAACACGATGGGGCTCGGACTCGAAGCGGTCGCGCAGCGGCTGCGCGGAGAGCCCGGCACCCACGTGCAGATCAGCGTGCGTCGCGAGGGCGAGTCCGATGATCGCGAGTTCGCGATCGAGCGCCGCGTGATCACGACCCGCAGCGTTCCTTACGCATTCATCGCGGCGCCGCGCATCGGCTACGTGCGACTGTCGGATTTCTCCGAGGACGCGGGTGGCGAGGTGCGGCTGGCGCTCGACCGGCTGCACCGCGAGGGCGCCACTCGACTGGTGCTCGATCTGCGCGGCAACCCCGGCGGGCTGCTCGATCAGGCCGTCGACGTTGCGGAGCAGTTCGTGAAGGCGGGGACGCCGCTGGTTTCGACGCACGGCCGCATGAAGGGCTCCGACACCACGCATCCGGCCACCGGCCAGCGGCCCGAACTGGCGTGGCCGATGGTGGTGCTGATCGATCGTGGCAGCGCTTCAGCCTCCGAAATCGTGGCCGGTGCGCTTCAGGATCTCGATCGCGCACTGGTGATCGGTGAGACCAGCTTCGGCAAGGGACTGGTGCAGAGCGTATTCCCGCTGCGCGGCGGGGGCGCGCTCAAGCTGACGACTGCGCGCTACTACACGCCGAGCGGTCGCTCGATCAACAGCGCCGCAAGTGAACGCCTGCTCGACTCGCTGCTGGCGCTCGGCGACGACGCCGTGTTCGGCGACGACGCCCCGGCACGCCCGGTGGTGGCCGACTCGACTCCGGCCGAAATGTTCCGAACCGCGTCCGGCCGCCCCGTCTACGGCGGCGGCGGCATCCGCCCCGACGTAACCGTGACTGCCGACACGCTGCGCGGGCTTGCGCGCCGCGTCGAGTCGCGCGGCCTCGCGTTCCGGTTTGCAAACGTGTGGGTGACGCGTCATCCGGAGTGGAAGTTCGGCCACCCCCTCGACGATGAGGTGCGCGCC
>JABFRW010000045.1 GCA_013140805.1 Candidatus Eisenbacteria bacterium | reverse complement strand
CGTACGCAGTCACACCCATCGCGAACACGTCGTTCATCGACATCACCAGCCACAACACGAAGATCGAACTGGTGACCGCAGCGGTCGCGTCGACGCCGAGCCCCGCACCCACAGCGCGTCGACCCACTGGTAACCGAGGCGCAGGAACTGAGAGATCAGTACCGGGATCGCGAGGGTGAGCAACGCGCGCGGAATCGAGCCGGTGAGCGCGCTCGCGGGTGCGGAGCTCGGCGTGGCAGGCGTCGGCGCGACCGGCGCCTCGGTGCTCAAGTGCCGGGCTCCGCGGGCGGTGCCTCGTGCGCCGGCGGGCGGGTTTCGTCCGGGAGCCGCGCGTCGGGATCGAGCGCGAGCGCCAGCGACCGCAGGGACTCGGCCTCCGCCGCGTCGCCGCCGAGCTGCTCGATCTGGCGTTCGAGAAAGTCCTGTTCGCGTCGCTGCATGCCCGCCTAGCGCTTCGTCGCGGGTTCACCGCCGAGCACGGTGGACGGGTCCGGGATCGTCAGCCCCGCGGCGCGAATGACCGCGTTCAGGTGCGCGACCTGACCCTCCAGCTCGCCGATGCGCTGTCCGACTTCGAACACGCGACCGGCCAGGAAGCGAGCGAGCGACACCCCGACTTCCGGGAAGTCGAGCATGATCTCGAACAGATCGGTGGTCGGGATGTTCACGACGTGGACGTGGTCCATCGCGACGGCGGTCACCTTGTGCGGCTCGCTCTCGGCGAGCGCCAGCTCGCCAATGCCGTCACCGGTGCTGCGAATGCCGTGCAGTGCCGAGCCCTGGCTGATCACCACGCGGCCCACCACCACCAGGAACACGCCGCGATTCGGCTCGCCCTCGCGGAACAGCGCCTCGCCGGGATCCACATGGATCTCTCGCGCGCGTGAGGCGATCTGCGCCAACGGCTCGGTCGGCACCCCCGAGAGCAGCGCCACACTCTTGAGGAACATCGTCTTTTCGACCAGCGTCATCAGGGCTTCCACGAACCTAACCTCCCAGAAGCGCGAGCTGCGCCCACGTCGCGGTTTCCCGCACGCGCGTATCGAGTGCGCTCAGATTGCGTTCCACGTCGCCGAGCAAGTCCCGATGCTGCCGCTTCCCGACCACGTGCAGGGCGACCGCCTTGAGCCACGGATCGCCGAGTTCGAGGATCTGCTTGAGCGACTGTTCGAACGAGTCGATCGCGAATCCATAGCGCGTGCGCGCCAGCGCCAGCCTGCCCGCATCGCCCGAGTCGTCGACCAGCGGCAGCACCAGCGCGCGATGCTCGGGGGCGAGCGCGTTCTCGAGGTACTCGAGCGCGTCGCCGCGCGCCCGCGACTGCTCCGACAGGATGCCATGGTAGGCCGCGAGCGCATTCTGCGCCGGGTAGATGAGCGCGAGCCGTCGGAACACGCGATTGAGCGCCTGTTCCATGCGTTCGTTCAACACGATGGCGAGCAGCCGTTCGGCGTCGCGGCCCACGCCGATCGGGCACACCCGATAGTGCGCGAGCGCAAACAGGAACTGGCGCACGTCGCGCTGGATGTCCTCGGTCACGAGCGCGCGCGGAAACTGAACCGGCGCCTTCGCCGCGCGCAGCCGGTTCTCCGCCTTGAGCAGTCGGTAGTCGAGCCGCGTGTCCTCGGGCTCGCGTACGCGGAACATGGCGTTGACCGATTCCTGGGTCGGAATGTCGCCGAGTACGCGCGGAATGATCTGGCGCAGTTCGAGCGAAACGCTCGAATCGGTGAGGTAGTCGCCGAGCGTACCCACCACGCGCTCGCCCATCGCGATCAGCCCGCGATGCGCGGCCTCGCGGAACTCGCGGGTGGCGAGCGCTTCGATCAGCAGCGGCACGTCGACGCGGCGACCCACACGGCCCGCGCTCACGAGCGCGGTGCGACGCACCTCGCGGTCGTCGTCGCGCAGCAGCTGGCCGAGCAACTCGTGAACCGCCGAGGGGCCGGGGTGACGACCGAGTGCTTCTGCGACCGCGATGCGATCGCTGCGAACGCCCTCTCTCAACACACGCGTGAGTCGCTCGGTCAGTCGCGCCTCGAATGGAGCGGGTGCGAACTCGGCGAGGCAGTTGACGGCAGCGCGGCGCAGCTGCGGGTCGAGCGACTCGAGAAACGGCTCCATGGGCTCGAACGGGTCGCCGCCTTCGAGGGCGCAATGCGCCGCCAGCGCCTGAACGCGCACCTCTCCGTCGGGGTCGGTCATGAGCGCACTCACGCGCCCGCTCCACGTGGCGAGACGCCGCTCGCGCACCAGCGACAGCGCGCGCGCGCGCACCTCGGGGGAGTCATGCTCGAGCAGTCCGCCCAGATAGGCCTCGATCGACTCGGGTGCGGTTTCGAGCAGCAGCTCGATCGCCTGCGTCACCACGCGTCCGAGCGGGTGCGAGAGCAAGTTCGTCATCTCGGCGAGCAGCGTGGCCTCACGGAGTGAAACCGGTTCGCGGCGCAGCTCGAGGTTGTTGCGGCGCAGATTGCGGCCCAGTTCTCGCACGTAGCCCGAGCGAACGCCGAGCCATGCGATCACCCACACCACGCCGACCGCGAGGATCGCGATCGCCATGACGCGCAGGCCCCCGCCCGCCGCGAACGTGACGGCCAGGATCAGCAGTCCGGCGAATGCGTCGCCCAGACGCTCGAGCCCGGCGTCGATCAGGGCCTTGGCGCGTCGCCGCATCCCCGGTTCGAGCGGGAAGTAGAACAGCTCCGTCGCCGATCGATTCACCGACATGCGGGCGATGTGATCCCACGCGCGCGTCAGGGTCGATGAGAACACGCCGGGTGCGAACAGTACGCCCGTCGCTCCGGCCACCAGGCCGAACGGCAACAGTGTCGCGCTCCATCCCGCACCCGCGCGCTCGATGAGCCATCGGGTCAGGAACAGTTGCAGGCCGATGGCGGCGAGATTCGCGAACATGTAGAACTGACCGAGGAAGGTCGCGATTTGCTGCGGATCGTCGAAGCGCTGCTGCAGCTCGACCTTGAACTGGTAGTCGACCACGCCGCCGACCACCACCGAGCACAGTGCCGCGAGTGCGAGCCACCGCACGTACGGGTGTTGGAGTGGCAGCGTCTCGGGCCCCGCGTCGGTCGGCAGCGGAGCCTCGACCGCCGCATGGCAGCGGGTCGCCAACACCAGCGGTGTGGCGAGCGCGATCAGGATGCCGGCGGTCGCGAGCAGCGAGGCGAGGGCCGTCATCTGAGCGAGCGGTGCGGCGAGGGCGCCACCGACCAGCCCGCCGACGATGCCGCCGAGCCCCACGATCCCGAACGTGCGCTTGGCCTCGCGGGTGTGGGAGATGCTGTTCGCAAAAATCCAGAACTGCGCCATCAAAACGATGCCGTAGAGGTTGACCCACATGTAGAGCGCGATCGGCAGCCACGACACCCGCAGCGGCACCACCGCCGCGAACACCCCGAGCGAAGCCGCACTCACGAGCCCGATCGCAACCAGCGATCCCGGCGCCGAAAAGCGCCGGGTCAGCCGCGCGTGAAGCTGGGTGGTGACGAGCGCCAGTACCCCGATCGCCAGATAGACGTAGGGCAGCACCGTCACCGGCAACTGCGCGAGGAACAGGGCATCCCGGGCGGTCTTGGTCAGTGTGTAGGAAGCCGTGAACGCCCCCAGCACCACCGCCAGTGAGATGGCACGGCGCGCCTCGTCGGGCTCGAGCTTCAAATGCCGGGCAATCACGGCAATCATGCGCGTGGCTCGACCCCGCCGTTGACGACTTCAGAAACCGCCCGCATATTCCCGCCTCGCCATGACTGCCCATACTGCCGCACGAGCTTCCCGCCTTCCCGTGATCTTCGCCGCGTTCGCCCTGCTGTGTCTGCCGCTCGGCGCCGCAGCCCAATCCGATGCGGTGGACGCCCCTTCCGACTCGACTTCCCTCGCGCCGACTGCCGAGCCGCCGTGGAACCCCGCGCGACCGGTACCCGCGAATCTGCCGTGGGAAGCGGTGTTGCGGGCTCCGGGTCGCCTTGTCTCACTGCCGATCTCGGCACTCGGGCAACTCACCCGGCAGTCGTTCATCGTCATCGAGGAGCGCAACGTCGTGCCGCGTGTGCTGTTCGCATTCGCGCTGCTGCCGAGCGCCGACCTGACCCTGTCGCCCGCGTCACTCGGTGATCGCACCGGTCTCGGCGGGCGCATCGCGTGGAATCCGGGATTCCTCGCGCATCATCTCCAGGCGGACTACAGCGGAACCACGCGGAACTATAACAGGACGCACGTTGCGCTCACGTCGGAGCGGGCGCGGCTCGAGTTCGTTCGCGAGTGGCGCCCGCAGGAACGTACCTACGGGCTCGGAATGACGAGCAGCGGTCGGGACACCGCGAGCTACTCGGCGAGCGTCGGGGGACTGCACTTCGTGGTGTCCGGGGCCGCCCGCCCGGCCGGACTCGGCGCTGCGCACCTGGCCGTGAGCGGATGGGTCGGTGTCGAGGATGTCTCGGTTCGAAACGGACGCGAGGCCGACGTGACGCCGCTCGACGTGCAGTTCCCCGAGTACGTGCTCGCGCCACCGGATGCGCGCGGCTTCACGACCGTGGGTGGCCGAGTGCAGCTCGATTCGCGCGCCGGTGCGCCTCACTGGAGTCGGGGAGGCAGGCTGCGGGTCGAGGCGAGTGTTCACGAGCCGATGAACTTGTCCGACTACGGAGTCCTCGACGGCGCCGACGTCGGCGCGAGGTTCACTCGCTACAGCGCCGAAGCCGAGGCCGGAGTGTCGTTCTGGCGCGATCCGCGCACCTTCCGACTACTGCTGCACGCAACGCACCTCGATTCGCGCGCCACCACCTTCGAGTTGCCGCTCACCGCGCTTTCGATCCTGGGCGGTGGACTCGGGCTCGCGGGCTTCGAAGCCGGACGGTTCCGCGATCGCGACCGGGTGTTGGGACGGCTGACCTATCTGTTCCCGCTCGCCGAGCATTTCGAGATGGACCTGCACGTCGAGAGTGGCGGCGTGTTTCCGGATCTCAACGACTCGCTGCGACTCGATGAGCTCGAGGTGTCTTACGGCGTGCTGCTGAGGCCGCGATTGAAGACCGCGGCGATCGGTGCGTTCGGGGTCGAGTGGAGCCACGAGAAGGTTCGCATCCGTTACTCACTCGGGATGGTCGAATGACCGGCGCCGGTTTGCGCGTTCAAGGCGACGCGTTCGCGCTCGCTTGCGCGATGTTCGCGCTGGCGTGCGGGCTCGTGTCTCCCGCACGTTCGGCGGAAGCTCCCGCGGGCCCGCGCGAGACCGAGATCTCGTACTACTACGACCTGGTCGATCAGACGCTGTTCCGCCCCGTCTCGCGCACGCTCGATCCGGTGATCGGCATTCGCCGCCTCACCGGAAGCAAACGAGAAGCGGTGAACGTCGACGCGCAGGGTGCGATCCGCCTGCCGAGTACCTGGTGGCAGCCACGGCTCGGCTTCCGGCCCGTCACGGTCGACCAACTGCTGCACGGGCCCGGTCCGAGCACGGGCCAGGCGCCCGGCCCCTGGACGGTGACGCGCGCCAAGACGCAGGGCGTCACGCCCGGCTTCTTCATCAAGGACGCGGCCGGTCAGCGCTTCATCATCAAGTTCGACCCCCGCAAGCAACCCGAGATGGCGACCGGCGCCGACGTGGTGTCGAGCTATCTGTTGTGGGGCGCGGGATTCAACGTGCCCGACAACGTGATCGTGCACTTCCGGCGCGAGGACCTGCGCTTCGAGAGCGGTGCCCAGTACACCGACGTGATCGGGCGCAAGCGGCCGATCAGCGATGAGTTCCTCGACAAGCTGCTGGCGCGGGTGCCGCAACGCGAAGACGGCAGCTACCGCGCGGTCGCGAGCCGCCTGCTGAGCGGCCGCCCGCTCGGCCCGTTCGAGTATCGCGGGCGGCGGCGCGACGATCCCGAAGATCTGATTCCGCACCAGCATCGCCGCGAGCTGCGCGGGTTCTGGACGCTGTGCGCGTGGCTCAGCCATGCCGACTCCCGCGGCCCCAACTCGCTCGACATGTGGGTGACCGAAGGCGGCCGCTCGTTCGTGCGGCATCACCTGATCGACTTTGGATCGTGTCTGGGCTCGGGGGCGGTGGCGGCGCGCTCGCCTCAGACCGGCAGCGAGTACTTCGTGGACTATGGCGTCATGACGCGCGCGCTGCTCACCCTCGGGCTCCATCGCCCGGCGTGGGAAGCCTCGGTGGATCCCGGCCTGCCGAGCATCGGATTCATCGAGGGCGACACGTTCGATCCCGACAGCTGGCGGCCGGACTACCCGAACCCCGCGTTCGACGAACGCACTCGCGCCGACATCGAGTGGGGTGCGCGCATCGTGGCCGGCTTCTCCGACGCGCACATCCGGGCCGCGGTCGAGCAGGGGAAGTTCTCGAATCCTCGCGCCACCGACTACCTCACGAAGGTGCTGATCAAGCGCCGCGACAAGATCGTGCGGCAGTGGCTCGGCGGGCAGGCCGGGGCGACGCCTTGAAGCGCGGGGCTCTCGCCGCGCTGATCGGAGCGGCGGCGAGTCTCGCGGGCTGCGCCCCGATCGCCCGCTTCGAGCCGGTCGGCGCGCCGCTGCAGGACGCGGCGCGGGTGGTTCACCAACAGCAATCGCTCGCGACCGGCGGCGACTCGGTGGTGCTGCTGGTCTACGGCGACAACCGCCCCGGCTGGCGCGTTCAGAGTCGCGCGGTCGAGTTCTCGTGGCTGCGCGGGCTCAAGAGCGGCACCGTCTCGGGGGTGCTCAAGGGCATCGCCGCACTCCCGATCGTGCTGATCGAATCGATCGTCCCGGCGCTCGACGGCCCTCGCGACGCGATCGACGTGATGCGCAAGCGTCCGACCGGCGGCGGCGAGAACCGCGTGCTCCGCGCCCTCGAGCGCGAACCGGCGAGCGCGGTCGTGAGCCTCGGCGACATCGTGCAGGACGGTCGGCGCGGTCGCCTGTGGAACGACTGGTGGACGAAGCACCGAGCACTTCGCGAGCGCCTCCCCTACCTCGCGGTGCCGGGCAACCACGAGCGCTTGAGCGATTCGACGGCGCGCGCGAACTTCGACGCCGCAATCGAACGGCCCGGGCGCACCGACGCGTGGCGGCAGTGGTATGCGATCGAACTACCCGATGCCGAAGCGCGCCTGTACGTGATCGACTCGGACCTGCTCGCCGACGTGAAGCATGCGTACCCCGACGAGGTCGAGCATCCGCTGGCCGACCAGCAGCTCGCGTGGCTCGACGCCGAGCTGGCGCGTCCGGCGCGCTTCAAGCTGGTGGCTCTCCATCATCCGCTGGTGGTGGCGGGGAGCCATGAGTCGGACTGGGAAGGCGAAGGCACCGAGGATCTGGTGCCGGCGCGCCGCGACCAGCTGCTCGAAATGTGCGCGCGTCACGGTGTGACGGCGGTGCTGGCGGGCCACGAGCATCTGTATCAGCGCGTGTTCGTGCGCACGCCTCACGGTGGCTTCTGGCACCTGACCTCGGGAGGCGGCGGCTCGCCGCTTCACGTGCTGCCGCACGATGCGCGCACGCGCGTGCTCGCGCAGTCGTTGCCCGCCGGCTTCTCGCTCGATCCCGCAACACTGGTCCAGCGCCGCACCTACGAGTACCTTCGCATCGTGCTTCCGGCGTCCGCGCGCGCAGGGGCGGACGGCTCGCGGACCGCCCCGGCATCGGTGAGCGTGAAGCAGGTGGCGATCAGCGGCGCCGCACAAGTGTTCGATTCGTTCGTGATCCAGACCCCGGAGTCCCGGCCATGAGCGTCGCCACGTCCGCCACGCCCGCGGCGCCTCGCGGCTGGCTCGATCGTGCGCTGGCGCCGTTTGCCGAGGTGCGTGGCGGCGAGGGCGCGACCGCGCTGCTGCTGATGCTCAACGTGTTCCTGCTGCTGGGCGCCTACTACCTGCTCAAGACGGTGCGCGAACCGCTGATCCTCGCCGGCGGCGGTGCCGAGGTGAAGAGTTATGCGGCGGCAGGCCAGGCCGTGCTGCTGCTGGTGCTGGTCCCGCTCTACGGTCAGTTCGCGAGCCGCGTGAGCCGCTTGCGGCTCATCACCTGGGTCACGGTGTTCTTCATCGCAAACCTGGTGGTGTTCTACCTGCTTGCGGCGCAGCAGGTGCCGTTCCTCGGCGTAGCGTTCTTCCTGTGGGTCGGCATCTTCAATCTGCTCGTGATCGCACAGTTCTGGGCGTTCGCGAACGACGTGTACTCGCCGGAGCAGGGCCAGCGCCTGTTCGCGATCGTGGCGTTCGGCGCGAGCAGCGGAGCCGTGGCGGGTTCGTGGGCGGCCGGCATGCTGATTCCGCGGCTCGGCGTCTACCCGCTGATGCTGGTGGCCGCATGCGTGCTGGCACTGTGCATCGGACTGACCGTGATGGTGGAAGCGCGCGAAAGCCGCCACCGCGTCG
>JABFRW010000044.1 GCA_013140805.1 Candidatus Eisenbacteria bacterium | reverse complement strand
GTGCGCGCCGCCGCGAGCCTGTCGAACACGACCCCCGACAGGCCGAGCAGGAAACCCTCGAGGCCGACGACCGCGGCGGGTGGCGCGATCGCGGCGTTCTCGATCGCGCCATCGCGGACCGCGAGCGCGCCGCCGAACAGGACGCGGAAGTCTTCGGCGAAGATCTCGTGCGGGCGATTCGCGTGCGGCGCGTCGGGCGCGTAGGTCTGCGCGTCCGCGATGCCGCGCATGCCGCGGTAGTTCGCCCACCCCGCGAGGTCGTGATCCGGTAGCCGCGCCAGGTGCATCACGTGCCCGAGTTCATGAACGACTTCGGCGTGCTGACGCTCGGGAGACAACGATCGAACGCCGGGCGACAGCAGGATCAGCTCGCGATCGGCGGCCGAGTCGAGCCCGAATCGGCGCGGGTACGGCAGCAGAAAAATCTCGCACGCGACACCCTCGAGCGGATAGCGGACCGCCGCGAGCGCCGCTCGCACCTCGGCCGCGTCGAACGGGTGGAACTCGCCGTCGCCGGGGTTGAGGATCGCGGGATCGTGCGTCGAGCCGATCAGCTCGAAGCGCGTCCCGCTCGGAAGCGTGAGCCACCAGCAGGTTCCATCCCACTCGCAGTAGTCGCGCAATGTCTCGTCGGCATCGTGGATGCGGATCTTACTCGCGCTCGTCGGAGTGGCAGATGCGGGCTCGCCACGCGCAGCGCGCACCATGAGCCCGAGCGCAAGTGCAGATCCCGCCAGTCCGAGCGTCGCGCGGCGCGTGAGCATGTGAGCGTCCATGCGATCTCACTATCGCCACTCTCGTGCCGTCCGAAGCGTCGCGACGGGGTGCTGCGCGGCTCCGCGAAGCCGCTCATAAAGCGTTGTGCGACAACGGCATGAATCGCATGTCGCGAGTCGCAATGTGCGCAAGAAGCGAGGCTTCGAGTGCACCGATGGGAAGCCTCCCCCAGTCCGACTCGAGCGGGTGCGGCGGAGCACCCAGCCGGCTACGCCGGGCCGGAAGCCCCCGGAGCGACCGCGGTCGCGGACGCGTGCATGGCTCCGAGCGGATCGCCCAGCGGAGCGGGACTCGCATCGCCGGGTGTGCGGCCCAGCCTGGAGAGCAGCATCGCGCCGGTACCGATCAGACAGAGCCCGATCGTGAGCAGCATGCCGAGGAGCCCGAAGAACAGCGCCCCCGCACGCGTCACGCCGGTCGTCACCGCGAACGCCGAAGCGATCAGGAAGAACACCACGACGAACGCCGAACCGGCGAGCAACGGGGCGATCAGTGATCCGCTTCCGATCGGTCGCCGCACCAGCTTGCAACCCAGCACGTAGCTCGCAGCCGACCAGCCCGCGACCGACAGGAAGATCATCACGATCGGCAGGATGAGCCCGAGCGGGATTCCGATCACGGTCACCATCAGCAGGACCGCCGCGAACAGGGTCGCAGGACCCGAGAGCACGCCGACCAGCAGCGAGAGGCCGGTGCGACGACTGGCGGTCTGCGCCACGCGCACGAACGGCTGCGGAAACAGCGCCGCGAAGGCCGCCCCGACCACGAACAACACCAGCCACTTGAGCCCGAACAGCAGCAGCAGCCACGGAAGCGCGGGCATACCCCACGCGACCGGCAGCAGTCCGATCGACACCGTCTGCCCGCCGATCGATGCGCTGTCGTCGGTCCACACGCCACCGCCGACGCTCACCGCGTCGCCGTCGATCTCGGCGTTGGGCTCGAGCCGGATCGAGCCCAGCACCGCGACCACCTCGCCGGTCACATGCCCCTCGATGAGTGCCGAGCCGAAGATCGTGACCACGTCGCCGTCGACGATCTCCCCCGGGCCGACGCGAACGTCCGACCACATGCGCACGATTCCGCGCCCGTTGTCGTCGAGATCGAGGTGCACACCGGGATGACCGTCGAAACTCACGTGAACACCCGCGGAATCGGAGCTCGAGTCGGCCTGATCGACCACCACTCCTGCCGGGCTCACCCGCACTCGCGACGCGAATGCGGCCCCGCACCACAGTGCGAGCAGCACGAGCGATCCGAATCCGACCGCGGAAAGGCGCCGCGTCAGCCCGCGATCAGAATCCGACCACTTCGACATTTCGTTCTCCCTTTCGAAGGATGCGCGAAGTGAGCGAATGCGGGCTCAGCCACGCCAGCAGCAGTGCGGCAGTCACCGCCGCCAGAGACGAGATCCCGACCACCATGGGACTCGCCAGCGGCAGCGCGAATGCGCGCACCAGCGGCAATGCTCGTTCGCCGATCACGCCGAGCAATCCCCAGCCATCACCGACCTGCAGCAGCGCCGCGGTCAGGGTGTGCAGGGTGAAGATCGCCTCGGAGGTGTACTGGAAATAGAGATCCGCGAATCGCGACTCGAGCCATGCCGAGGTTCCCGGGCGCGCCATCCACGAGATGAGCACGAACGTGAGCGCCGAGGAGACCGCGGTATAGGACCAGCCGATTGCCGAGGTCCAGCGCGCGCGGACGCGCGACGGCACCACGCGATCGAGAATGCGCTCGGTGAGCGCCACGCCCGGGTCCCGGATCGGAATCGCGTCGAGCCGCTCGAGAAGTCGCTCGTAGAGCGCCAGCTCGGAGCGACACGCGTCGCAGCGCTCGAGATGGGTGCGGAGTGCCCGGTGCTCACTCTCCGGCAGGAGTCCGTCCAGGTAGTCCTGAAGACGGTCGCCATCGCGGCACGGGATCATGTTTCCGCTCCTTCGCTACGGCTCAGCAGGCGCGTCTTCAACAGTTCGCGCGCCCTGTGGATCCGAGCCTTGACAGTGCCGAGAGGCAGATGCAGCGCCGCGGCGATTTCGTCGTACGTCAGGTCCTGCTGGTGCCGCATCACCACCACGATCCGGTAGTGCGGCGGCAGGCTTTGAATCAGGTCGTCCATGCGCCGCTCCTCTTCGGAGCGGCTCGTCACTTCGTCGGGGCCGAGCCCTGGATCCTCGACCTCGATCTCGTACTCCTCGTGACTGCCGGTCTCCTGCCGCGTCAACGAAATCGGCAGATGCTTGCGGCGACGGATCACGTCGATGCAGAGCCGAGAGGCGATCGTGAACAGCCACGCCCCAAACGGCCGTTCGAGGTCGTAGCGATCGAGCGCACGGAACATGCGGACGAAGGCCTCCTGCGTGACGTCCTCCGCGTCTTCCCGACGCCGAAGCATCCGCAGAGCCAGCGAGAAGACCTGCGCCTGATAGAGCTCGATCAGCTCCCGATAGGCCTTCTCGTCGCCCGCGAGGCACCGCCGGACGATCCCGGCTTCCTCCCCGCTCACTGCTTTGTCGTACTCACGCCCGGCTACGGCGGCCAAGGACCGAAGGTTTCATGGCGGCGCACGTTAGGGGGGCCCATGGGGAGGGTCAAGACCACGTCAGCTGTCGCATTTCGCACGCTGCGTCGAATCGCGGCCTTGACGCGCATCGAGCCCCTCCTTAGCCTGCCGCGACCATGTCCATGATCGCGACGCTGCACGCCAGAGAAATCCTCGATTCACGTGGAAACCCGACGCTCGAGGTCGACTGCATCCTCGAAGATGGCGCCCACGGCCGGGCCGCAGTGCCGTCCGGAGCCTCGACCGGCGAGCACGAGGCGCTCGAGCTGAGGGACGCCGATGCCCGCCGCTATCGGGGCAAGGGCGTCCAGAACGCGGTCCGGAACGTCCACGAGGCGATCGCGGGGGCGCTGCTCGGCCTCGACGCCCTCGACCAGATCGGGATCGATCGCCGGCTCATCGAGCTGGATGGCACCCCGAACAAGGGCAAGCTGGGCGCGAACGCAATGCTCGGCGTGTCGCTTGCGGTCGCCAAGGCGGCCGCCGCGAGCCGGGATCTTCCGCTCTATCGCTATCTGGGGGGGCCGCACGCCCGCCGACTTCCGGTCCCGCTCATGAACGTTGTCAATGGTGGCGCGCACGCTGACAACAACGTGGACCTGCAGGAATTCATGATCGTCCCGGTCGGCGCCACGTCGTTTCGCGAGGCATTGCGGTGGGGCGCCGAGGTCTTCCACGCGCTCGCAGCCGTGCTCAAGAAGAAGAAGCTGGCGACCGCGGTGGGTGACGAGGGCGGCTTCGCGCCCAATCTCGATTCCAACGAAGCCGCGCTCAAGGTGCTGATCGAGGCGATCGATGCGGCCGGTTATCGTCCCGGCGAGGACATCGCGCTGGCGCTCGACGTCGCCGCCAGCGAGCTGTACCGCGAAGGCGTCTACCGTCTCGCGGGCGAAGGCGATCGCAAGCTGACATCCGGCGAAATGGTCGACTGGTACGCCGGACTGTGCGAGCGCTATCCGATCGTGAGCATCGAGGACGGGCTGGCCGAGGACGACTGGGCCGGCTGGGCGGCGCTCACCCGGCGGCTCGGCGACAAGGTGCAGCTGGTCGGCGACGACCTGTTCGTCACGAACGTCACTCGGTTGGAGCGCGGGATTCGCGAACGAGTCGCGAATTCGATCCTGGTGAAAGTGAATCAGATCGGCACGCTGACCGAAACGCTCGCCTCGATCGAGATGGCGCAGAGGGCCGGCTACACCGCTGTGATCTCGCATCGATCGGGCGAAACGGAAGACGTCACGATCGCGGATCTGGCGGTGGCGACCAACGCGGGCCAGATCAAGACCGGCTCGCTGTGTCGCACCGATCGCGTCGCCAAGTACAACCAGCTGCTCCGCATCGAGGAACAGCTGGGAGCGTCGGCCGAGTACCCCGGACGCGCCGCGTTGCGGCGCCCCGGCTGAACGCGCGCGGGTTCGCCCGCGTGAGGAGCACTGCTCCAAGGCGGCGGGTGCCGCCTTCGATCGGGGCGCCACGGACACGGAGGTCCGCATGCGCGACATTTCGAGACGTCTCGCCCGACACCGCTCGTCGTTCGCGCGCGGCGATGCCCCGTTGCTTCGACGCGTGCCGTGGCTGTGGGCGCTGCTCGCGCTGTGGGCCGTCTACACGGTGTTCCTGAGCGAGCACAGTCTGTGGAAGCTCTCGAGCCTCGACCGCGAAACGCGCCGGTCCGAAGCGCAGCTCACCGCCACGCGGGCGGAGATCGATCGACTCGAGAACGAGCTGGCGGAACCGCGCCGTCGCCGAGCGCTCGCCGAACGCGTACTGCGAGAGCGCAATGGATTCGCCTCTCCCAACGAGACGATCTATCGCTTCGACGGTGAATCGGTCGACAGCCTCTAAGCCGCGCGCCGCACGGCCGCTCGCCTAGAATCCGTAGAGCACCGCCATCCGCACCGCGCCGCCGCGCAGATCGAGCGAGGTCTGGCCGGCTGGAAACGGCGGGGTGGCCGGATTCACCAGGTCCTTCGCGTAGAGCTGGATCTCGCGCAGCTGAACGTCCCGGTAGACCCCGCCCAGCACCACCGACCAACGCGAGGCGAAGAACATGTGCGCGCCGGTCTCGAGGTAGTAGCCCGGCGAACTCTGCCCGCCCGAGAACTCGATCGCATTGCGCGCCGAGTTCGCAACCACGTCCTGCATGAACGTGACTTGCGTGCTCGCCGCCGACACGAGCCCGGCGCCGATGTAGGTCCGTGCCTGGAAGTCGCCCTGATTGTAGGGCGCCAGGTAATACGCGGCCCCGACGTGAATCGGGGTCGTCTCGACCGAGGCCTGCAGATTGATGCTGGTCTGCAGCGCGGGCAGGAACTCGCGCTTCGAGGTGGAGTTGAGCGTTCCGACTCCGGCCGCGATCGCCACGTTGGGGCGCACGAAATAGCGCAGCTCGGCCTCGTAGGACCAGCCGAACTTGATCTCCTTGATCGTCTCCCAGCCGAGCGGCACCAGGAACTGCTGATTGATGTCGTCGAGGTACTCGTTGAACCCGCCGCCCGCGATCGAGGTCGGATTCGCCGAGATCATCAGGTTCAGCCGGTGAATTTCCGCAGCGGCCGAGGCTTCGAGCGCCTGGCCGGCCAGGCCGAGGACCGCGAGTGATGCGGCAAAGGCGACGGACCGGATTCGAATCAACAACACGAACCTCCGAAGTTGGAACGGTTTCGGGCACGCAGACGGCGGTTGGGTCCCGGTCGAGACGCGGGAGAATAGCCACCGTGCTCGCGGCGCGCAACGCCGAACCCCGAGCTTCCAGCGTTTCATCGCGGCCGGCGCGCTTGACACCCTCGGGCAGCCGCCGCTAAGTTCCGCCCCTGTTGATGCGGGGTGGAGCAGCCTGGTAGCTCGTCGGGCTCATAACCCGAAGGTCGCTGGTTCAAATCCAGCCCCCGCTACCAATTCGGGAGCCTCGGGGGGTCCGCCCTCCGGGGCTCGACCCTTTTCTAGGGGTCGCGAGGCTCCTGCGGCGGTTCGGAGCCGGACTCCGAAGGCGGCGCCAGCACCTCGCGCTCCTCGAACTCGCCGCGCCGCGTGAGCTCCGGCGAGCGGCGGCGGATCCACACGATGCCGCCCGCGATCAGCGCCAGCGGCAGCAGCGAGAGCACCGCGGTCGAGCGCAGGAAGGCGGTCTGATCGTTGCCGAGCCCCTGCCCGCACACCGCACAGGCCGTCGCGACCCCGGCGCCGAGCGCAATCGTCCCGGCGGCCAGCACCAGGCTCGACAGCGCGCGCGACGCGCGCCCGCCGACCACGCCGAGGCTGCTCCCGCTCACAGGTACACCTGCCAGTAGAGGAACGGCCACACCGCGACCACGAAGTACCAGAACAGCGCCGCCGCGCCGAGAAACGACGGCGTGAGGCGAGCCGCACGCAGACGCACGACGCACGCGACCAGCCCGATCAGTGCCGCGACCGCATGCAGGGCGTGCGCGCCGATGATCACGTAGAAGAACGCACCGAGCTGGCTCGACGTCAGCGTGAAGCCCTGACGCAGCAGGCCCGCCCACTCGATGCCCTGAAAGCCCACGAAGAACGCGCCGAACGCGAGAGTCGCGAACAGGCCGGGTCCGACGCTCGCGATGCCGCGGCGCGTGGCCGCGCGCTGGGTCAGGTAGAGCACGATGCCGCTCACGATCAGCGCCGCAGTATTGAGCAGCGTGCGTTCGACCGGCAGTCGCGGCTGGTCGGGCGGCGGCCACAGGCCCGGCGCGACCGAGCTGCGGGCGATCATGTACGCCGACAGGAAGCCCGCGAACAGCATGACTTCGACGAACACCACCAGCGCCATGCCGAACACGCCCTGGTCGGTCTTCGCGCGGCGCGCCGGTTCGATCGCGGAACCCATCGAGGTGCTCATCGCCTAGTGCCCTTCGTGACCGCTCCCGTGCGCCGGCGCGTGCGACTCGACCTTGGCCTTCTTCCAGTGCGTGCCGCTCTGCTTCTGGACGTCGGGCGCGATGCCGGCGTAGAACACCACCATCAGCAGCAGCGCCACCGCGAGCGCCCAGTGCACGATCGGCTTCTCGACGTCGAGATGCATGAAGTTCTTCGCCACGATGTAGGCCTTCACCAGCGCGATTCCGAACGCGGTGATGAGCGTGATCACGCGGATGCCGAGCATCGGGCCGGTGACGCTGACGATGAGGAGCACCAGCAGGATCGCCCAGATCTTCACGTAGTTGCGGTGATGTCCCGCCCCCGGCGCGTGGCCTTCATCGTGCGTTTTCGCGTGCGCGGACATGCGGTCGGTCTCCGGACTACTTGGCGATGTAGAGCAGCGGGAACAGGAAGATCCACACGATGTCGACGAAGTGCCAGTAGATCCCGATGTTCTCGACGCGGTGGAGTTCCTGATTCTTGGCGGCGGTCGAGGCGACCCAGATCATCAGGATCATGCCGCACAGCACGTGGAACGCGTGAAGGCCGGCGGCGGTGTAGTAGTAGGACCAGAATCCACTCGAAGTGATCGTGAAGCCCTCGCGGATCTCGTGCGTCCACTCGAACGACTTGACGACCAGGAACGTCGCGCCGCCCAGCACCGTGAGCCACAGCAGTCGCGCGGCCTTGGGGCCGTCGCCCTTCTCGGCCGCCTGGTGCGCGAGCACCGCGGAGAGGCTCGAGGTCAGCAGCACCAGCGTGTTGAAGGCGCCGATCCACGTGTTGGTGTGCGCCGCCTGATCGGCCCAGTCCGCGTGCGTGAGCCGATTCATGAGGTACGACGCCAGCAGGCCGCCGAAGATCACGATCTCGGACACCAGCACCCACCAGACCGCGAGGCGGCCGGTCGGGATGTTCATCGCGCTGCGAGTGGTGGCGATCGACTTCACGATGCGTCCTCCCTCACGCCTTCTCGTCCTGGGGCCAATAGTCGAGCTCGCGTCCGGGGACGCTGTACTCGTAGGGCCCGCGATAGCAGTTCGGCAGCTCCGCCCAGTTGCCGTGCGGCGGCGGCGACTCGGCCGTCCACTCGAGCGTGTTCGCGTTCCACGGATTCTTCGAGGCGCGCGCGCCGCGCATCAGACTGAGCACGAAGTTGACGAGGAACACGAGCTGGAACGCCAGCATGACCAGCAGCGCGACGGTGGCGAGGATGCGCATCGCCTGCAGTTCCGGGAGTGCCAGATCCGGGAAGTGCGTGTAGTCGTAGATACGGCGATGCTCGCCGGCCATTCCGAGCAGGAACATCGGAATGAAGATCAAGTTGAACGGAATGATGGTGCCCCAGAAGTGCACCTTGCCCCAGGTCTCGTTCATGTAGCGGCCGAACATCTTCGGGAACCAGAACGTGATGCCCGCGAACACCGCGATGATCGCGATCGGGAAGAACGTGTAGTGGAAGTGCGCAACCACGAAGTAGGTGTCGTGGAAGAAGATGTCGGCGCCGCTCGCACCCAGGTAGATGCCGGTCACGCCGCCGATCAGGAACTCCGCGACGAACGCGAGCGCCCACAGCATCGGCGTGGTGAGGCGGATCGAGCCGCCGTAGAGCGTGGCGATGTAGACGAAGCACAGCTCGGCGATCGGGATCGAGATCAGCAGCGTGGTGACGGTGAAGATGTTCGCCATGCGGGGGTCGATGCCGGCAATGAACTGGTGGTGCGCCCACACGAAAAAGCTCAGCACCCCGGTGGCGATGACCGAGTAGATGACCATGCGGTAGGCGAACAGCTTCTTGCGCGCGAACACCGTCATGATCTCGGCCACGATGCCCATCGCCGGCAGCAGCACGACGTAGACCTCGGGGTGTCCGAAGAACCAGAACAGATGCTGCCACAGCACCGGATCGCCGCCGCGCGCCGGATCGAAGAAGCCGGTGTGGAGCGTCTGGTCGAAGATCAGCATCACGGCACCGGCGATGAGCGGGCCGACCGAGGCCATGAACAACAGGCTCGCGACCACGATCATCCACACCACGATCGGGACGTCGAACGCCTTCATGCCGGGGGCACGCGAATTCATGGCGGTGGTGATGAAGTTGATGCCGCCGAGCAGGAATGCGACGAACTCGAGCGCCACCGCGATGATCCACAGCAGCGAACCCCACGGCGTCAGGTTGTACTTGGCGACCGAGGACAGCGGCGGATAGGCGGTCCACGCACCGCCGAAGCCGCCGCCCTGCACGAACAGCGACGCGATCAGCACCAGCACGCTGAGGAAGAACAACTGATAGCTGAGTCGATTGACGCGCGGGAACACCATGTCGTCGCACCCGCACATCAGCGGGATCAGGTAGTTGCCGAACCCTGCGATCAGCACCGGCATCGCGACCCAGAAGATCATGATGCTGCCGTGGTTCGTGATCATGGCGTTGTACTCGCCCGGCGACACCACGCCGAAGCCCGGCACCGACATCCCGGGGAACGCGAGCTGCATGCGGAACACGTAGGCCATGAACGCGCCGACCAGCGCCATCGCCATGCCGGTGAACAGGTACTGCATGGCGATCACCTTGTGATCGGTCGACCACAGGTACTTGTGGAAGAAGGACTGCGGGGGATGCGAGTCGGCGTGCGCCGCCCCCGCCCCGTGTGCCTCCGTGTGACTCGTGTGGGACATGAATTCCGCCGTCAATGTGCCGAGCCGGACGTGGAGCCGGTCTCGGGAGCGGGTGGGGTCTCGGTGGATGCCGCGGGTTCCGCGTCCACCACGGGGGAGTGCGCCTCGACCCATGCCGCGTGTTCTTCAGGGGTCTCGATCACGATGCGCGCGCCCATGATGCCGTGGCCGATCCCGCACATCTCGGCGCACAGAATGTCGTGCGCGCCCGCTGCGGTCGGCTTGAACCAGCCCACGATCGTACGTCCCGGAATCGCATCCTGCTTGAGACGGAAGACCGGCACGAAGAAGCTGTGCAGCACGTCCCGCGACTCGAGCTGGAAGTGATAGGTCTGATTCGCGACCACGTGCAGCTCGTCCGAGATCGCGATGTCGTCCGCGGTGTCGAGCACCTTGTCGGCGCCCGGATGCACGAACGTCCACACCCACTGCTGCCCGATCACGCGAACGGTTTCGTCGGCCGGTGGCAGCGTCTGTTTGACGCGCACCCACACCTGGACCGCCGCGACGATGATCACGACGTCGCAGATCAGGATGAAGATGTGCGGGATGTCGATCCAGCGCTTGAGGTGCTTCTCCTTGCCGGTCACGTACTGCGCACGCACGCCGGCTCGCGCACGGAACCGGAAGATCAGCCAGAAGAACAGGACTTCCGCGAGCACGAACCAGAACCCCGCCAGCACGGTGACGAGCAGGATCAGGTTGTCGATGTCGGCCGAGAAGCTCGACAAGCTCTTGATGAAGAAGGGCTCCATCATGGCGCGGTTCTCCGGCTCAACGCAGTAGAACGAAGATGACGGCGCCGGCGGCGAACAACAGCGTCACCAGCAGGGTGAACAGATAGGATCGCTTGGCCAGCCAGTTGCCCCAGTCGGGCGGGAATTCGTCACTTTTGTCGGCCATGCGTCCCGTCCTCTCCGATCACTTCGCGAGCGTGCGGATGTAGGCGATGACGTTCCTCATCGCGGTGGAGTCCTCGAGCATCGTGGACATCGCGGCCATCTGCTGGCCCGTCACGTCCTCGGGATGCGCCCCGCGCATGCCGCTCTTGAACTTCTCGAGCTGGTGGTAGAGGTACCAGTCCGCCTGGCCGTGCAGTGTGGGCGCGTTCATGTCCTGAATGCCACCTGCGTCCTCGCCGTGACAGGTTGCGCACACGGCGTAGAGACCCTCGCCGGCCGCCACGTCGCCGCCCGCCAGCGTGTTCGGCTGCCGCACGCGCGTGAGCTGCGCCACGTACTTCGCCACCGACTCGAGATCCCCGGGACGGTAGAGCGACCTGGCCATCGGACGCATGCGGGCGCCTTCCATGTCCTCGGGATGCGCCCCACGAATGCCGCCCTTGAACTTGACCAGCTGCGCTTGCAGATACCACTCGGGGAGTCCGGCAATCGCCGGCGCCGCCAGGCTGGCATTGCCGCCGCCGTGGTCGCCGTGACACGGAACGCAGGTCCGGTAGAGTTCCTTGCCGCGCGCGAGCCCGGGTGGCGTGCGCATGCAGCCGATCACGGCGAGCACCAACGACATCGCGATGAGCACGGGGACGAGCGCCTTCACCACACCTCCGAGGTCGGGTGCGAACGGCCGAATCAACCGCGTTCTATACACGATAGGCGGCACTTCAACAAGCCGGTGCCGGCCGCCCGGGCAGGCTAACGGGTGCGCACCATCACGTCGACCGTCATGCACACGAACAGCAGGAACAAGTAGAGGATCGAGTAGCGGAACAACTGCACCGCGTGCGGCGTGGCGGCGCTGCGCTGCAGTCTCAATGCGTAGAACAGAAAGATCGCACCCAGTACCGCCGCGGGCACCGAGTAGAGCGGACCCGCCACGCCGAGTGCGCCGAGCGCCAGCGTCACCGGTACCAGCACCAGCGTGTAGAGCACGATCTGTCGCCGAGTCTCCGGCTCGCCGTGGGTGACCGGAAGCATCGGCAGTCCAGCGCGCAGGTAGTCCTCGCGGCGATACAGCGACAGCGCCCAGAAGTGCGGCGGAGTCCAGAAGAACACGATCGCGGCGAGCAGCACCGCCGGCAGCGCCAGGTCGCCGGTCACGGCGGCCCACGCGATCAGGGGCGCCGAGGCGCCCGCTCCCCCGCCGATCACGATGTTCTGGGGCGTGCGACGCTTGAGCCACATCGAGTAGACGACGGCGTAGTAGAAGATCGACGCCATCGCGAGCCCCACTGCCAGCAGGTTCGCAACGCTGGCGAGCACCCACCACGAGAGCGCGGCGAGCCCGAACCCCACGGCCAGCGCGTGCGAGGCCGGGAACAGACCGGCCGGCAGTGGCCGATCGCGCGTGCGCAGCATGAGCCCGTCGATGTCGCGGTCCACCCAGTGATTGAAGCTGGCCGCCGACATCGACGCGAGTGCCGTGCCGAGCAACGTGCCCCAAAACCGCACCGCGCCCGGATATCCGTTCCCCGCCATGTAGAGCGCGGGTACCGCCGTCACCAGCACCAGCAGCATGATGCGCGGCTTGGTCAGCTCGAGATAGCCGCCGAGCAGGCGCAGCAGCCCCGGGCGCTCGAGCGCGAGGCTCGCGGGCGGTGCCGACTGCACGCTCATCGCGCGATGACCCGGGGGTCGCGCGCGACCGCGGCGGCGCCGCTGAGGAAAGTGAGCGTCAAGGCGCGCGCGATCATGGCAGTCGCAACCGCGAGATGCAGCGCCGAGAGCCACACCGGAACGTGCAGGAACACGTTGCAGACTCCGATCACCACCTGAAACAGAGTGAGTCCGAGCAACTGAGCACCGCCGCGACGCAGCGCGGGATTCGCGGCCGTGCGCGCGCGGGTCGCGACCACCAGCATCAGCGCGACCAGCGCATAGGCTCCGTAGCGGTGCGTCATCTGCATGCCCACGATGCCGGAGAGCGGCGGAAACCACACGCCGTCACAGGTCGGCCAGTCGGGGCAAGCGAGCGCGGCGTGATTCGTGCTCACGATTCCGCCCAGCACCGCCTGCGCGAACGTGGCGACGGTGGCGGTCACGAACAGTGTGCGGCGCTCGGGGTCCGCGGCGGCCTCGGGTGCGCCGGAGGCTTCGCGATGCGCGATCAGCGCGTAGGTCGACACCGCCGCGAACAGCAGCAGCGCGTTCGCCAGATGTCCGCCGACGACGCCGGGATCCAGCAGCTTCCAGACGGTGAGCGCTCCGAGCAGGATCTGGATCGGCAGCAACACAAGCGCAATCGCCATGGTCACACCGAGTCGGGCCCGCACCGCGGGACGCGCGTAGGTCCACGCTGCCGTCGCCACCAATCCGAGGCTCACCAGCGCCGCGATCAGACGGTGGAACCACTCGATCAGAATGTTGAATTGCAGCGGCGGAATCAGGCGCCCGTGACACAGCGGCCAGTCGGGGCAGGCGAGCCCGGAGGCCGTGGTGCGAACGACCGAGCCGAGCACGATGAGCCCGTACATGAGCACGGCGGTCGCGAGCGAGAGTCGGGCGGCGAATCGAAAGTCGCGCTGGGTGTTCACGAGCACTCCGGGAGCGCGGCGCGAGTGTGCGAAAGACGGCGCCGCGATGCGATGCGATGGCGCGGGACGCTAGCACAACGCTCCTGCATTGCAACCGTCGGAGCCGCGCGACGGAGGTGCCCGGTGCCTCCCGACAAGTCCGGCGCGAAGCGGGCGAGGCTCGCTAGGGGTCGTTGACCGGGCGCATGTCGCTGATCGCGGCGGGCGGCGTGGTATCGCTCCCGATCAGAAACAGCGCGTCGCTCGGCGGCACCGTGACCTGCGTGACGAACGAGCCGTCGTTCGTGAGCGGGTCGTGCAGACCGAAGATCTTCCGGAACTGGCGGCCGAGCGGAACCGTCATCGGGCCGGTGGCGGGATTCACGAGCACGGTTCCGTTCTGAAAGTCGCGCCGCCACATCGAACTCGCGCCCGCCTGGAAGTGAACGTCGTCGATCCACAGCTCGCCCTCGAGGAAGCCGAGGTAGAACTGCAGGTGAGTCTGCGACGACATCGAGGGCACCAGCGCGACCTGGTACTGCCGCCATTCGCTGGTCACGGCCACGTCGCGCAGCGCCACCAGCCCGGTGGGCTGCGCCGAGGCCACGACCGAGATCGTGTCGGGGCGCGAAGCCTTGGCCCAGAACGTCGCGGAGTAGAGCTGTCCCTGCGTGACGAAGTTCTGAGGCGTCGCGGTGAAGATCACGGAGTACGAAACCGAACCACGCACCGGAGCGGTGATGTGCGCCGACGACAGCCCGGTCGCCGCCGTGCTGGCATCTCGAGTCACGCTCGCGGGCACGGCGACACTCGACAGTGACCAGCTGCTCAGATCGCTCTCGAAGTCGTGGTTCGCGACCAGTTCAGGATTGGTCCCCACCCATACCATCTGATAGGCGTCGGCGAGTGGCTGACCGAGCCATCCGGTATGCGCCTGCGAGCTGTCGGCGAGACCGGTACCCAGGTTGACCGCGTACTCGTCGAACCACCACCAGTGATACGGATAGTTGAGCGCGTCCAGGTCTCCGGGCCCGAGGATGTGCAATCCGCTGCCGAGCGCCGTGCTGCCGAGTCCAAAGCGAAGTTTGCGGGTGTTCGCCGCGCTGTACGGCGTCGATGAGCTGGAAGTGGCGGAGAAGTTGTAGCCATGACGCGGAGCGCGGAATCGCGTCTCGTCGGTCAGGTATCCGCCCGGAGTGCGGAACATGTTCTCGAACCAGGTGCCGCCGTTCTGGAACGGGAAGTTCTCGCGCATCCAGCCGTTGAACGTCGTGTACTTGGTGCCCTGACCGCAGTTGCCGACCAGTGTGAAGTCGGGGCCCGCGAAGCGGCGCAGCTGACTCGCCATGGTATCGGTCGCCGCGAGCCACGCGGCGTCGAACGCCGCAAACGTCGGATAGCCGGCACGCACGAAGTCGATGCTCTCGGACGGCGTCTGACTCCAGCCCAGCGAATTGCAGTACTGATCGATGAAGATCCCGTCCCACAGTCCCGACTGGAGTACGAGATCGCGCCACAGGGCGACGATGCCCTCGGCGACCACGAAGCGTCCGGCCAGGCCGCGCTTCGCCAGGTTCACGTTCGCGGTCGAGTAGTGCGCACCCTGCCGGTTGTAGAGGAACCCGTCGTTGTCGCGCACCAGTCGCCGATAGCGGGAGATGTAGTCGACCAGCGAGTCGGGATCGGTCGCACCCTCCCACACGTCCTGGCCGATCACGTAGGCATACAGATGAATGTCGGGCCGCGCCTGACGAAATGCGATTGCGAGATCGGGGCGATACTCCGAGATCGGGCTCGCCCCGATCGTGAGCTCGTGATAGCGCGCCGCCGCACGCACGACGTCATCGAGGATCGGACCCTGTCGGGTGCCTCCGCCGATGAACGGAAATCCGTTGCCGTACAGGCGCGCGTGCAGCGCGAGGCGCGGATAGTCCTGAGCACTCGCGGGGGACGCGAGTCCCACGCACAGCGCGAGTGCGACGGCGAGTCGCGAGAGTGGAAGCTTCGGGAATGGACGCATGGTTTGGCCTGCCGGGTTATCGGCGCGTTGATCGGCCAGATTGAGCGCCAGGGAGCGGCGCCCCTTTCATGCGGCCCTGCGGTTGAGTCCGTGGGAGCGGAGTGGGAGTGCTAACCTAGCATGCCGTGTCCACTCCCACCGATCTGGTCGCCGACCGCGCCTACTGCCGCGCCGTGCTGGGGCGCGTCTCGCGCACCTTTGCGCTGAATATCCGCCTGCTGCGTGCCCACTTCGGCGAAGCGGTGCGCGTCGGCTACCTGCTGTGCCGGACCGCCGACGCGCTCGAGGACTCGTGGGTCGGAAGCCCCGAAGAGATCGGAGCGCGATTCGACCAGTTCCTGGCAGCCCTCGACGGTGACTCGATGGCGGCGCACTCGCTCGCCGAAGCGGCGGCGCAAACCGCGGCCGGCCGGCCCGACCTGGCACTGGTCGCCGAGCTGCCGCGCGTCCTGCGCGTGACCTCCGCGTTGCCCGGGGCCCATCGCGACGCGGTGCGCGACGGAGTGCGCACGCTCGCGACCGGAATGCGACGCTACGCCACGCGAGCCGCGGCGCGTTCGCCGCACGCGCCCTATCTCGACACCGAGGCCGAACTCGACGACTACTGCTGGATCGTCGCCGGCTGTGTCGGTGTGATGCTCACCGATTTGTTCGCCGCCGAATACGGAGTCGGCGACGAGACGCGGCACCGGCGGCGCCTCGAGCTGGCACCGGTGGTCGGGCGCGCGCTTCAGCTCACCAACATCCTGCTCGACTGGCCTGCGGACGTGCGCCGCGGTCGCTGCTACCTGCCGGCCACGTGGCTGGCCGAGTTCGGCCTCGAGGTGCCCGATCTGGTCGGCACGCCGAACGCCGGCGTCCACGCACTCGCGGAGCGCCTCACCGCGCGCGCGCGCGGCGCTCTGGTTCAGGTGCCGGAATACGTCGACGCCATCCCGGCGAGACGCGTGCGCTACCGCCTGTTCTGCGTGTGGCCGGCGCTGTGGGCGCTCGGCTCGCTCCGCGCGACGCGGCGCACCCCCGACTTTCCATGGGGTGAAGCACGACCGCGCATCTCGCGGTTCGAGGTGTTCGGCACCGCGCTCACCTCGGCGCTCACGGTCCACAGCGGCCGCACGCTGCGCTGGCAATGGGACGTCACCGCGCGGCCGCCCGTCATTGCCAGGTGACGGCTGATCCGATGACGCCGCGCGATCGGCCGAAACGCGCGTCCTCCTGGTGGCTTCCACTGCTCGTCATCGGTGCGGTGGCGGCGGTGGGCTACGCGCTGCTGCTCGCGCACGTGCAGACTTGGGAGACGCTCGCTCAGGCCGCTCGCGCGGTCGACGACCCGCTGGTCTCCGAACGGTACTTCTCGACCCGGCTGCTCCACCCCAACCATCTGCTGTTCATGCCGGCGGCCCGCGCCTGGCACCGGCTCGCGGCGCAGTTCGGCGCGCGCGATCCGTTCGCGACCCTTGGCGTGCTGAGCGCCATCGCGGGCGGCGCGCTGGTCACCCTTTCGGGAGCGCTCGCTCGAGCGCTCGGAGGCTCGCGGCGACGCGCGGTATGGGTGGCGGTCGCGGTCGCGGTCGCGAACGTGGTTTCGCGTCTCGCGACCGAGATCGGCGCGATCGTCCCGGCCACCGCCCTGTTGTTGACCGCCGCACGGCTCATGCTGCGGGCCCGCGATGCGCGTGCGTGGGGCATTGCCGGGCTGACACTCGCGGCCGCGGTGCTGATCCACCAGATGAGCGTGGTGTTCGTCGTTGCCGCAGTACTCGCATTGGGCTGGCAGGCGCTGCGCGGACGGTTCACCACCGCGTCGCTCGCGAGCTTCGTGATCGCGGCGGTCGTTCCGGTGCTGTCCGGCTACTGGATCGCGGGCCGCATCGCGGCGCCGCCGGGCGGACCCGCGGAGATTCTCGCGTGGGTGCTGACGGTGCGCGACCGGAGCGATTTCGTCGCCGGCACGGGGAGCGTCGGGTTCGCGCGCGCCGGCATCGCACTGGTCGAGGCATGGGTCACGTTGATTCCACTGCACGCGCTGCGCGCCGGACGCGGGCTCGAGCCCGGCGTGCTGGCGGGAGTCGCGGCCACCGCGTTTGCCGCCGGGACCGCTGCGGCGCTGGGGCTGCGGGCACTCGGCTCGTCCGCTGCTCACCTGGCGAGGCGCCGAAGCATGTCGGCCCACGGAATCGACACGGAGGCCCGCGTCGACTCACGGACCCCGGCCGGGCGACTCGCGGTGACGTGCGGTGCACTTGCGTTGGCGGCGTTCGCGCTCTGGTATCAGCCCGGGAATCACGTGTTCTGGGTGTTCGCGCCCCCGTTCGCACTGGCGTTCCTCGCCGTCGGACTTCCGAGCCCGCCCGCCCGCTGGCGCGTCGCGGCCCGCGCGGTGGGTGTGGCCGCGATTGTGGCTGCCGCGAGTTCGAATCTCGCCTATCGAGCACTTCCGGCTCGAGACGTCGCACACGCGCCCTATGCAGACCTGCTCGAGTTCGCGCGCACTCACTTCGAGGCCGGCGACGCACTGGTGTCCGATCCTCTTCGTTCCGTGCTGCGCGAGGGGCTGATGGCGCTCCCGGTGCTGGCACGCGTCCGACTGCTGACGATCCCGGACTCCGAGGCGGTGCCCACGCGCGCGGACTTCGAACGGCAGCTCGACGCCCTGCTCGCGGAGGCCGGGCGCGGTCGGCACGCGCTCTACGCGCTACCCGAAGCGCGCGCGGCGGTGCAGTCTCGGGGGGTCCTCACCGGGAGCGACCTGGTGGCGCGCCCGGTCGGCGTGCTGCGTGCGGACACGGTGTGGCGGTTCGAGCCGAATTCGCGCTAGTGGCGCGGTGTCGGTGCAGACGCGCGCCCCGTCACTCCGCGCGTGACGCTCACCGCACGGCGTCGGCCTGCGGATAGTCGGGTGGCGATTGCGCGCGTTCCTGCGCGGCCAGCACGCGCAGGCGATTCGACATCCACAGCGCACAACCGAGCAACAGCAGCGCGCACACGCTGGTCGCGACCGGAGCGCCGAAGCGCTGCGCGATCACGCCCGCCATCAACGCACCGAGCGGCGAGGTGCCGATGAACATGAACGTGTAGAGACTCATCACGCGGCCACGGTAGCGATCCTCGATCGTCAGCTGAATCAGCGTGTTGGTGGTGGCGACGTAGAGAATGAGTCCAAAGCCGGCAGCGAAACCCATGGCGAGCGACAGCGGCAGGTAGCGTGACCACGCGAATACCCCCATGCCGATCCCCGCGGTGGTGAGCCCGAGCAGCAGATTGCGCCGCAGCCCCCAGCGGTCGTGGTGGCGCGTCATGAGCAGCGCCGCGAGCAGCGCGCCGAGTCCAAACGCCGAGGTGAGCAATCCGTAGACGCCGGGGCCCGCGTGCAGCAGTTCGCGCGCGTACACCGGCAGCAGCGGTCCGTACTGGAAGCCGAGTCCGGCCGCGATCGCGAGCAGCACGAGCAGGTTGCGTACCGGCCTCGTCGACCACGCGTAGCGGAGCCCCTCGTTCAAGCGCGCCAGCGTCTCGGCAAGGCTCGAGCGCGCAAGATCGCGGCGCGGCAGGTCGATGCGCACCAGCGAAAGGATCACGGCGAGGTAGCTGAGCGCGTTGATCCAGAAGCACGCCGCCTCACCGGCGGTCGCCAGCAGCACGCCCGCGATCGCGGGACCGAACACGCGCGCGGTATTGAACGCGGTCGAGTTGAGCGCGATCGCGTTCGACATGTCCTCACGCGGCACCAGATCGGCGACGAACGCCTGCCGCGCCGGCAGGTCGAACGCGCTGACGACTCCGAACAACAGCGCCAGCACCAGCACCATCCACGGCTCGACGATGCCCAGCGTCACCACCAGTGCGAGTGTCACCGCCTGAAGCATCGACAGCACCTGGGTGACGAGGATCATGCGGCGCTTGTCCATGCGGTCGGCGACCACACCCGCCCACAGCGAGAACAGCGTGACCGGCAGGAACTGCGCCCCCGCCAGCAGCCCGAGCATCCACGCCGATTCGGTGAGCCGGTGCATCAGCCAGCCCTGGGCGACCGACTGCATCCAGGTGCCGAGTACCGACACCAGCTGGCCGATCCAGAACACGCGAAATGCAGGGTGTCGGAGCGAGCGAAATCGATCCACGTCAGCGCGCCGCGCGGCGGATCACGACCGGGGTCGGATACTGGATCGGTCCGAGCGTCGTCTCGATGCGGGGCAGCAGTTCGAAACGCAGCTCGCGTGCCCGCGTGCCGTATCCGGCGATTGCGAGCGCGGTCTCGAACAGGTCGCGCGCTCCGCCCTGCGACAGTTCGTAGAGGTCGAAGCGGATCGGCACCGGCAGGTCGGCGATCGATCCGGGAGCGATCGATCGCGACTCGTTCACCACTCCCGACAGCAGGCGACGATCGTCGACGAACAGCGTCCAGTCGACGTTGACGAGTCGCGCTGCGACCCGGTTCTCGGCAGGATTGGAGGCCGACACGTGCGCGACCAGCTCGAGCGGCACGTTTCGGCTCGCGACCGCCGCCGCAACGCGCGCGAGATCCGCGACCGAGAGTCGTGAATAGCTCGCTCCTTCGCCGATCGCGATTCCCGCGACGCGTACGTCCGCGACGCGGTCGAACGCGAACACCACGTTGCGCAGCGCGGCCAGCTCCTGAAGCGCGGTGCAGCCCGTCACGATCGCCGCCGCCGCCGCGACCGCGAGCATCACGGAACCGCGCGCGCGCGCGCCCTGCCACACGGCGGATGCGCGGGGCACACGACGTACGCTCGAGTCGGTGTCCAGTGTCGCTTTCATCGAGGGTTTCTCCGGGCGGGCGATGGACTCCGCACCCTAGCGGATGGCGGACCGCCGCGCATCTTCACGCGGTGGCATCGAGCCAGCCCTCGATGGACCGCACCAGCCGATCCGGCGCCGAAAGCGGGTGCAGGTGGGCGACGTCCGCAAACTCGACGAGCCGCGCGTCGGGCAGGACGACCGCGAGTCGTCGCGCCGCCGCGAGCGCCCACGCGGTCTCGCACTCGCCGACCACCACCAGGGTCGGCACCGCGAGTCGCTCGAGCTCGGCACGCGCGTCGTGCGCGAACGCCAGCGCCACCATCGCGCGGGCATCGGAGAGTGCGAAGTTGCGAATCCCGAATCGCACGAACTCGACCACCTCGGCGTCGCAGCACGCGTCGAACACCCACGCCCGACGTCGCGCGAAGCCGGCCGCGGCTGCGCGGCTCAACGGCTCGGGCAGCCAGCGCTGAGTGGCCAGTACCAGCGGCTGCTCGAGATACCGCGGCACCAGTTGACGCCATTCGAACCCGACGCGCGGAAACGTGCTCGACAGCACCAGCCGCGAAACGCGCTGCGGGTGCGCGAGCGCGTAGCGTTGCGCCAGCATTCCGCCCAGCGAGTGGCCGACCACCAGCGCGGCTCCGGGAGCGAACGCCTCGGCGACGCGCGCGGCATCCGCGACGTGCGACGCCCAGTCGTTCGCTGAGCCGCGGTGAAGCCGCAGGTCGAAGGTGACGACGCGAAAGCGCAACGCGAGCTGCGGTAGCACTCGCAGCCACGCCTCTTTGTAGCCGGGCAGCGGCGGGAGCAGCAGCGCCGGGGGGCCGGTGCCGGCCGTGACGACGCGAGTGCTGCCGCGGTCGAGCGCGAACTCTCGCTCGTTCCAGTCGGCTCGCCACGCGGGCGGCACGTGTTCGCGCCATCGCGCATCGAGGCGCACGCCGAGCACCGGCCGGGGGCTTCGCGATCGTGCTTCCATCGCGGTCACGCTAGCACGCAAGCACCTCGTAGCGAGGCTCCGAACCGCCGATGCTAACGTACCGGCATGTCGTTGCTCTCGTTTCCGGACGGATTCCTGTGGGGAGCCGCGACCTCGGCGCATCAGGTCGAGGGCGGCAATCAGTTGAACGACTGGTGGCGATTCGAGCAACTCGCCGACGTGGTGCGTGGCGGCGATCGCAGCGGCGAGGCGTGCCGTCACTGGGAGCGCTTCGACGAAGACTTCGCACTCGCCGCCGGCGACCATCACACCGCGCATCGCCTGTCGCTCGAGTGGAGTCGCCTCGAGCCCGAGCCGGGCCGCTTCGACGCGGCGGCGATCGCGCACTACCACGCAGTGTTCGCGTCGCTCAGGCGACACCACCTCACCCCCATCGTGACGCTGCATCACTTCACGAACCCGCTGTGGGTGGCGGATCGCGGCGGGTGGGAGAATCGCGTCACGCTCGACGACTTCGACCGTTTCGTCCAGTTCTGCGCACGTGAGTTCGGCGCCGAAGTCGACTGGTGGTGCACGGTCAACGAGCCCGAGGTCTACGCGTTTCGGAGCTACTCGGAGGGCGTCTGGCCCCCGGGCCGGCGCGACGATGGCGCGGCACTCGAGGTGATCGCGAACCTGCTCGAGGCGCACGGTCGTGCCTACCACATCCTGCACGCGGAGGATCGTATCGATGCCGACGGCGACGGCCGCGCGGTGAGGGTCGGCTTCGCCAAGCACTATCCGATTCTCGAGCCGCTGCGTCCGTGGTTTCCGCTCGACGTGCTGCGCGCGTGGTTCGAGAACCGGGTGTTCAACGACGCAGTGCTCGAGGCGCCCCGCAGCGGCCGGATCCGGCTCTCGATTCCCGGCGCGCGAAGCGTCTCGCGCCAGGTCCCGGCACTCGCCGGCGCTCTCGACTGGCTGGGGCTCAACTACTACACACGCTGGAAGGTGAACTCGCTGGGACCGGTCGCCCACGTCGCGGCACCCGGTGCAACCGTCAACGACCTCGGCTGGGAACATCACCCGGCGGGGATCGAGCAGGTGCTGCGCCGCATCGCGATCGATCGCACGCCGATCCTCATCACCGAACACGGCGTCGCCGACGCCGAGGATCGGCTGCGGCCGCGTGCGATCGTCGAGACGCTGCGCTACGTGCACCGCGCGATCGAGGCAGGCGTTCCGGTGGTCGGTTACCTGCACTGGTCGCTGCTCGACAACTTCGAGTGGGCCGACGGCTACTTCGGGCGCTTCGGGCTCTACGGCGTGGGATTCGGCGATCCGGCACGCCCACGGGTGCGCCGCGAGAGCGCCGCGGTGCTGTCGCGCATCGCGCAGGCCAACGCGCTCGAAGCCTGACGCGCGCAGCCCGGTTCCGCTACACTCCGCGGCCTCTCCAAGGAGGCTCGAGCGATGTGTCCGTTGTGCCTGCGCGACAACCGCGAATGCAAGATCAGCGAACGCCCCGATGGCCACATCGCTTGCGAGTGCGGCCTGCATTCGTGGCCGAACAGTGCCGTCTATCAGGAGACTCTGCGGCGGTTGGATCTGACCGTGACGCGCCAGTCGCACATCTGGACGCAGGGGATGTAAGCTTCCAAGGTCATTTTCCAGGCCTTCGAGGAGCCCCATGAAAGAGCCCGCCGACGATCCCAGCGATCGCACGCAGCGTGAAGTCGAACGCTTGTGGCGCGATCTGGTCTACCACCGCCTGCCCGGATCCCACTTCTCGGAGCAGCCCTGGTCCCCGCCCGCCGACGTCGTCGTGGGCCGCGACTACGCCCGCGTGATCCTGGAACTGGCGGGCGTTCCGCGCGAGTCGGTGCGCGTGCGCCTCACCGGCTCGGTGCTCGAGGTTTCGGGGCGCCGCCAGGGACCGCAGGAACCGGCCTCCGAGCATTACCATCGCGCCGAGATCTACTTCGGAGAGTTCAGCCGCACGATCGAGCTGCCGTGGGAAGCCGACCCCGACAAGGTCGAGGCCCTGTATCGCGACGGAATGCTCGAGATCCGGATTCGCACCGCCGTTCGGAGCGCCCGCCGCGCCGACGTCACCATCCAGGGGCGCTGACATGGCGATTCAATCGGGTACCCGGCGCGCCGGCAGGCGCTCGAAGCGAACCGCGGCGGCGGTTGCGGGCGCCGGTCGCGCTGCGCGCAAGCCGAAGCGCGTGACGCCCAAGCCGAAGCCCACGACGCGCAAGTCGAAGCCCACGATGCGCAAGTCGAAGCGCGCGACGAGCAAGTCGAAGCCCGTGACGCGCAAACCGAATCGCGCGACGCGCGTTTCGAAGCCCGCGCCGCGCGCGCGTGCGCCGCACCGCGCGACCGAAGTGCAGGTGGCGCCCGAGGGCAAACAGTTCCTCGCGCTGCCGATGCAACCGGGCGCCGGGCCCAGCAGCGTTGCGAATCAGCAGATCGTGATCCCTCGGGTGGTGCCGATCTTGCCCGTGCGCAACACCGTGCTGTTCCCGTTCGCGATCATCCCGCTCAACGTGGGACGGCCGAAGGGCCGCCAGTTGCTGTCCGAAGTCATGAGCGGCGATCGCATCATCGGCGTCTTCGCGCAGCGCGACGCCACTCAGGACGATCCGGCACCCGCCGATCTCTACGAAGTCGGAACGCTCGCGAATGTGCTTCGCATGGTGCGGGTTTCGGACGATCAGGTCTCGGTGCTGCTGCAGGGCATCGCACGGGTGCGCTTCGCCCGACCCGCGGGGCTCGAGCCCTATCTGCGAGCGCACGTCGAACCACTGCGCGAGATCGACGTCGACGACATCGAGGCCCAGGCGCTCACGCAGCAGGTGCTCGAGAACTTCGAGCGGGTCGTGAAGCTCTCGCCACAACTCCCCGATGAGGCGGCGGCCGCGGCGCGCAATCTGAATCCGCCGGCCCGGCTGTCGGACTTCATCGCCTCGCTGTTCGATCTACCCGGCGAGGACAAGCAGGCGCTGCTGGCACTGCTCGACGTGAAGGAAAGGCTCAAAAAGCTCCACACCATCCTCGCCCACCAGGAGAGCGTGCTCGAGGTCGGGCAGCAGATCCAGGATCAGGTGCGCGAGAACATCGATCAGCGCCAGAAGGAGTTCGTGCTGCGCCAGCAGATGGAGGCGATCCAGAAGGAGTTGGGCGACGGCGACGAGACGCAGCGCGCGGTCAAAGAACTGCGTGAGCGCGTCGAACGCTCGGGAATGCCGGCGGAAGTCCGCAAGGAAGCCGATCGCGAACTCGACCGGCTCGCCCGCATGCCCGCGCAGGCGGCCGAGCACACCGTGAGTCGCACCTATCTGGAATGGCTGTGCGACATGCCGTGGGCCGTGACGACCCCCGACAACCTCGATCTCGTTCACGCGCGCCGGGTGCTCGACGAGGATCACTACGGGCTCGGAAAGATCAAAGAGCGGCTGCTCGAGTTCCTCGCGGTGCGCCGTTTCAAGGCCGACGCGCGCACCCCGATCCTGTGCTTCGCGGGCCCCCCCGGCACCGGCAAGACCTCGCTCGGGCGCTCGATCGCACGCGCGCTGGGCCGCAAGTTCGTGCGCCAGTCGCTGGGCGGTGTGCGCGACGAGGCGGAGATTCGCGGCCATCGGCGCACCTACATCGGAGCGCTGCCGGGCCAGATCATCCGCGGCTTGAAGCGCGCCGGAACCCGCAACCCGGTCTTCATGCTCGACGAGATCGACAAGCTCACCGCGGACTACCAGGGCGATCCGTCGAGCGCGTTGCTCGAGGTACTCGATCCGGAACAGAACACCACGTTTCAGGATCACTATCTCGACGTGCCGTTCGACCTGTCCGAGGTGCTGTTCGTGTGCACTGCGAACGTGCTCGACATGATCCCGGCGGCATTGCGCGACCGCATGGAGGTCATCGAGCTGGCGAGCTACATCGATCGTGAGAAGCTCGAGATCGCGCGGCGCTACCTGATTCCGAAGGCGATCCGCGAGAACGGCCTCGAGTCGCTCGAGATCACGATCGAAGACGACGCGATCCTCAAGGTGGTTCGCGACTACACCGGCGAAGCAGGACTTCGCAATCTCGAACGCGAGCTCGCGAACCTGCTGCGCCGCACCGCCAAGCAGGTCGCCGAGGGTGGCGACCCGCCGCGCGTCATCACCCCGGCCCGCGTTCGGGAACTGCTCGGCTCCGAGAAATACGCTCACGAGACCCTCACGCGCATCGAGCGTCCCGGGCAGGCCCTGGGGCTCGCCTGGACGCCGGTCGGCGGCGAGGTGCTCATGATCGAGGCCCAGGTCATGCCGGGCTCGAAGCAGCTGGTGCTGACGGGTCAGCTCGGCGAAGTCATGCGCGAATCCGCACAGGCCGCACTCAGCTTCGTGCGCGCCAACAGCGAACTGCTCGGCATCGTTCCGGACTGGTTCGAGCACACCGATCTGCACGTGCACCTACCGTCCGGCGCGATCCCGAAGGATGGCCCGTCGGCGGGCATCACGATGTGCACGGCGATCGTGAGCCTGCTGACCGATTGCCGGATGCGAACCGGGATCGCCATGACCGGCGAGATCACGCTGCTGGGCCGGGTGCTGCCGATCGGCGGGCTCAAGGAGAAGGTGCTGGGCGCGCATCGTGCCGGACTCAAGACCGTCGTGATCCCGTCCGACAATCAGCGCGATCTCGAAGACGTGCCGGTCGAGGTGCGCACTCAGATGATCTTCGCGCCGGTCGGACGCATCGAGCAGGTGCTCGACCTGGTGCTCGAGAACTTTCCACTCGGCGAGGAAGCGAAGCGCGAACGTGCCGCGAAGTGGTCGGTGCTCCGCGGCCGCGACGCCGGGCAGTCCCGCGCCACCGACGACGGGATGGCCGCACCACCGCTCGAGCTCGAGACCGAGGCGCGTCCCGGCATCTCGACCGAGCGGGTCAGCACCCGGCGCGACCGCAAGTAGCGCCGGAGCGCGGGCGGCCGCGTCACTGCGCGCCGCCCGTTCCGATCACTCGACGCCGGGAATGCGCTCCAGCGCGAAGCCGAAGTCGCGATCCGTGACCGCGAGCCGCGCGCGATCGAGATCGCGCAGCCGCGAGAACGAGCCGCCCGTCACGATCGCTCCATCGCGCACCGCGAGTGTCGCGATCGGGCCATTCGCGTCGGGATTCCAGGTCTCGGCGTAGCCGCTCCGCGCATCGATCGCGGTCGCGTGGCCCCGCGCCTGACCGCCCACGCGACTGAAGCAGCCGCCGGCGTAGACGGTATTGCCGCTGCGCGCGACCGCCATCACGGCGCCGTCGAGGTCGGGGTTCCACAGTTCCGCGAATCCGCTGGTGCGATCGAGCTGCGCCAGGTGACCGCGCGCGCCTCCGCCGATCCGCGTGAAGCAGCCGCCGGCGTAGACGCTCGAGCCGCTGAGCGCGATCGAGAGCACCGGGCCATCGGCCTGCGGGTCCCACAGATCGGCGCGGCCGCTCTCCCGACTCAGCGCGGCCAGGTGCCCGCGTGGCCGACCTCCAATCTCGGTGAAACAGCCGCCCGCGTAGAGCGTGCCGCGATCGAGCGCGAGCGTGAACACGTGGCCGTTCGCGTCCGGGGACCACAGCGTCGGCACACCGCTGCGCGCATCGAGCGCCGCCAGGTGACCGCGTGCACGATCGCCGATCTCGGTGAAGCAGCCCGCCGCATACACGACGTCGCCCTCGGGAAGAATCGCCATGACGGGCGCGTTCGGATGCGGATCCCACAGCTCGACGGTCGCGGTGCGCGCGTCGAGTGCCGCAAGATGCGCCCGCGGCTGTCCATTGATGAGGCGAAACGCGCCGCCGACGAACAGGCGCCCGCCGCTCAGCTGCAGCGCGTGAACGGGGCCGTCGGTATCGGCGTTCCACAAGTCGACCGACCGATCGGCGAGCACGTGAGCGAGATTGTGGCGCGGCACTCCGCCGACTTCGCGGAAGCGACCGCCGATGAACCAGCCACCGGCGCCGTCCGAGACCACCGCGTGGACCGCGCCATCGACCGGGGCCAGGAGCATCGCCACGGCCGCGTCCTGCGCGTGAGCGTTTTCGACGGGGATCGAGGCGAGCGCGCCGGCCAGCGCGAGCGTCCAGCCGTTCCAAAGCGTGCGGGCGAGTCGGGAAAACCGTTCACGATGCATGGTCGCCTCCGAGGCGGACCGCGCGCACCGGACGGAGGCGCGCACCGTCCGGGTTGGTGCCGAGCAGGTTCTCGAGCGCCTCGATTATCCGCGCGAAGCGCGCTGCGGCTCAAGCGCCAAGTCGCGCTTTCCGCCGATTTCGAGCACGATACCGATCGCGCGCTCGGCGGCGAGTGTCGCCACATACTGCGGGGCCGCGAGGTCTTCGACCGCGAGCCCCAGCGACTTGAACGCGGTCAGATCCTCCGGCCGCTCGCGAGCGGGCGCGGTGCCCTCGAGCACCTCTCCCAACTCCCCGATCAGATGCGCGTCGGTCACCCGACCCTCCGAGCGCGGAATCAGGAAGTCCCCCGCTTCGGCGAACAACGATTCGCGCCGATCGGCGTAGAGGCGTGCGGCCGCGATCGTGTCGCTGTCGACCTCTCGTGCGGCCGCGGCGAAGCGCGCGGCGTTACGCGGATCGCGACTGAACACGCGCACCCGCCGCAATGAGCGAACCGCGGCCATCGCGTCGAGGTGTGAAGCGGCCTGAACACCGCTGCCGAGGATCGCCAGATCTCCGGCGTTCGCATTCGCGAGCGCCCGCGTCGCGACACCCGACACCGCGGCGGTACGAATCGCCGTGATCGAGCTCGCATCGAGGATCGCGACCAGCGACCCGTGCACGGCTTCGAACAGCAGCACCACGCCCTGATGCGAGTCGAACGCCGAGCCCTGGTTACCCGGGAACACGGTGATCGCCTTGAGGCCGATCGCGTCGGGCGGGTTCAGGTGCGAAGGCATCGAG
This sequence comes from Candidatus Eisenbacteria bacterium, assembly GCA_013140805.1. NCBI lineage: Bacteria > Candidatus Eiseniibacteriota > Candidatus Eiseniibacteriota bacterium. The sequence continues at coordinate 10,486 of JABFRW010000044.1, read as the reverse complement.
GCCAGCACGCCACACCCGTCCGGCAGCCGCAGAATGGTGCGAAGCGGCAGCACCGCGCCACCTCGTGCCACGGTCCGAAGCGTCGCATCCATCAGCTCGATGCAGGCGCGCATGTCGAGCAGCGCGTGCACTTGCGACTCGTCGACGATGCGGACTGCCATCACTCCTCCTCGAAGCCGTACCAGCGATAGAGGCGGATCTCGTCGTTCTGGAACTGAGTCGACCAGTCAGGATCTTGTTCGAAGAGTTCCCACACCCACTCGGGGGTCTCGGCAAGCCGCACGATCATCACGACCGGCGCCTTGAACGCCGACAGGTAGTCGCGTTGCGCAGGCGTCAGCTCGACGCCCGAGAACAGGGCATCCACGATGCCGCGTCTCACCATGAACTCCTCGCGGATCATCGCGACCGCCGGCGGCAGCACCTCGGATTCGGTCGCGTCGCCCGGCCGGGTCGCGGGCCGACCCGGTTCTCGCCCCCACGCCGCACCTCCGAAGTGATTGCCCAGGTAGACATCGAGCGAACCGCAGAACACGCGCCGCTCGGCGAGCACCGTGCTGGGCTCGTTCACCGAGGCGCGGCGGCTCTCGATCACGATGGTCTCGAGCGGGTAGTTCTCGCGCAGCTTGCGATCGGCAGCCGCCTCACCGGGAGTCTCCAGTGGCAGGTTGGCGACGCCGGGCGCATAGCCGCGCACCAGCGCACCAGGCGAGCGCGACTCGCGCATCACGCCGAGCGTGTAGAGCAGCGAGGTCGGCACGCACAACGCGAGCGCCACCGCCGCGACCGTCCAGCCGGGCAGCCGCAGGCGCCTCACCAGTTCCCGCAAGCCGCATGCGAACAGCGGCGCGAGCAGCACCCAGGCGAGAAATGGAATCTTCTGACTGTTCTTCTCGGGCAGCATCAGCCCGACCGCCATGAACGCCGCCACACTCGCCGCCACCAGTGCCACACGGCCGGCGGACCCCGCGCGCCACGCGAGCGGGAGCGCGAAGGGAAGCAGCAACCACCAGGGCCCCACCCCGAGTGCCATCGCCCACAGGTTCGGAACGAACGGCGCGAGCCGCACGGGCGTCATGGTGCCGGGCGGCGAGCAGGCGCGCACGTACGGATAAGCGAGCACCATCGCCGCGCCGAGCACCACCAGCAGCGCGAGTGGAGCGACGCGCATGCGCCCGATCGAGGTCGCAGCAGCGGCCACGAGCCCCGCGCCGACTGCCAGCAGCGCCAGCGCTCCGAATGCAGGATGGAAGGCGAGCAGCGTCGCGGCCACGCCGAGCACCAGCAGGCCGCTCGTGAATCCGGGCCGAGCGAGTGCGGCCATCACGGAGGCGAGAAGCGCCAGCGACACAGCGATCGCCGGAGTGAGCGCGGTGCCGGTCCACAGCCGATTGAGGATCGAGGAATTCACGGGGTGAAAGCCCACCACCAGCGACTGCATGGCGCCATTGGTTCCAGCCAGCTCACGCCACGCAGGGCCGAGCGCCTGGGTCTCTCCGACGAAGGCTCGCACGAACCACAGCGGACCGCCGATCGGATTGAGTCCGAACACGACCACCAGTCCGGCGAGCAGCGCCACACCGACCGTGACGCGACCCTCACCCGCCAGACGCGCTCCCACGCGGGCGCCCGCGAACACCAGCAGCGCCGCGCTCCACGCATTGAGCATCGCCTGCGGGTGGAACGGCGAGACGCGTGCCGCCTCCGCGAGTGTGGCGACCAGCCCATGGAAGAACCACGGGTAGTAGAGCGGGATCCCGGCGAAATTCGGATCGGTCGGCGGCAGACCGCGTCGCGCGATTTCGATCGCGACACCGGCGTGGAACCACGCGTCGCTCCACATCCTCACGTACGGAATCACGAGCGCCGGCAGCGCGATCAGCGCCGCGACCGCGAGCGCCGCCGCTACCACCGCTCTCAGCGGGAACGGCTCCGGGGCCCGGTCCGGTGCGCGGGCCGGCGTCGGCCACATCGCGAGCACCAGTGCCACGAATGAAACGAGCCAGAACGATGCGCCGAGCGGCACACCGACGGCATACAACCCGAGCGTCGGCAGCCCGAGTGCGAGCGGCGCGATCGCGGTGGCCGCCAGCCAGCGATCGGGCTTCGGAAGCGCGTCACCGAGATGCCGGGCGATCGCGAGCGCCGGCAGCGCGAGTGCCGCGGGAATCGCGAATGCCGCGCGCAGGTCCTCGCCGGTCATCACGGCGCTCGCAACGCCCTAGCCGCGCAGGGCGCGCAGCTCGGTCGCGAGATCCTCGAGGTCCACGAAGTCGGCGACCACACCCTGTGCGCCGTGCGAGCGCGCGTAGTGAGCGCCGTCCAGCAATGCGACCTCGCCGCCCGCTCGCAGCTCTTTCGCGAGCACCGGCACCGGGCTGTTCGCCAGTTCCGCCAGCACTTCCTCGCGCGACGGCTTCATCAGCAGGCCACGCGGATTGACCGGCCCGATCACGAAGTCCGGGCGCACTCCCCACTCGCGCAGCGCCTTCAACAGGTGTCCGAGGTTGTGGGTCTCGAAGCCCGCGAGCCCGCCGAAGCGGCCGCGCACGAAGCGGCTCACATGCTCGAAGAAGTTGCGATGACGCCCGGCCAGCGCGAGGTCGGTGATCGGCGCCGCCACCACCACCCCGTGCAGGCGCGGGATGCCGAGCGAGGCGGCTTCCAGTTCGAGCAGCACCGGCACCATCGCGGCGAAGTCGCTCTTGACGACGCCGAACGCGTGGGTGAGCCCGGTGAGACCGAGCCGCACCAGCGTCGCCGGTCCGGCACGTTTGACGCGCTTCATCGCCGCACCCACCAGCCCGACGTCGCTCATGTCGCGCACGTAGTCGGGAACGTTCGGGAGCAGCGCGATCACCGGCAACGGTTGCTTCAGTTCGGCCAACGCACCTCGCACCTGCTGCGTCGGCGACAGCAGGATCGCGTCCGCCCCGCTCGAGATCGCCTTGGAGAGCGTCACCGCGAGCGACTCGGGCTCGTGATAGCGCGCCGCCACTTCGAGCGTGCGATCGCGGCTCGCGCGCGACACTCCGAGCAGCGATTCACCCGACAACAGTACGCGCGGGACCTCCCGCGTCGGCGCGCTCACGACGAGACCTTCACGCGCTCGCCGCTCTGATCGGCCGAGCGGTAGAGCGCATCCATGACGCGCTGCACGCGCAGCGCCGAGTCCACCGTGGTGGGCGGCGCAACCCCGCCGGTCGCCCAGGCGAGGAACGCGGCGTCTTCCAGGTAGTAGCCCTCGCCGTTCACGTCGTATCGCGCCGGTTGTGGCAGGTCGGCGGGACGCAGACGCGAGTAACCGGCGGGCCAGCCGCCCGCGGCCTGTGCGAGGTCGAGTTCGAGCGCATCGTTCGAGACCAGCAGCTTTCCGTTCTCGCCTTCGATTTCGATCACCACCGCCGAGAGCGGATAGCCCGGAACGCTCCACGACGAGTCGAAGCCGACCTCGGCCCCGCTCGCGAGCGTCATCATGCCGTGCAGCTCGTCTTCGACCTCGCCGTAAAGCCGACTCGCGTTCGCGCGCACCTCGACCGGCGTGCCGAGGTACCACTCGAGCAGGAACAGCAGGTGCGACGAGATGTTCGCCACCACGCCGCCGCCCGAGCGCGACTTCTCGTACATCCAGCCCTTGCGTGGCCCGAACACCTGCGAGAGGTACATCGATGAGCGCGCCTGCCGGACCGCACCGAGCGCGCCAGTCGCGAGCGCGTGCTGACCGGCTGCGAAGACCGGCAGATAGGCGAGCGTGAAGCCGCAACCGACCGGGCGGCGCTTCTCCGCCGCCAGCTCGGCGAGCTTCTCCCCTTCTTCGAGCGTATGCGCGAGCGGCTTCTCGACGAACACCGCGCAGCCGCCCTCGAGCGCCAGCCGCGAGACCGCGAGGTGCGAGTTCTGGGGCGTGCACACGAAGATCGCGTCCGGCGCGGCGCGATCGATCAGGGCGTCGACGCTCTTGAAGTAGGGCGCGCGGTGTCCCATGCCCTGCAGGCTCTTGGCGAGGCCCGGGTGATGATCGACCAGTCCCACCACCTCGCAGTCGGGAATCATCGAGAGCACGGTCGTGTGGGCGACTCCCATCTTTCCGAGCCCTACCACGCCGACTCGCACCTTGCGCAACGGTCGGGGCGAGTTGCGCAGCATTTCCGGCAACGGTACCGACCCCGGCGAAGTCGGGCGTTCCTGCATCGCGACCGCACCCAGCTCGACACCGCTCGGCGACATCGAGGGCGGCGAGGCCATGCCGGACCCGGGCGACAGCGAAGTGCCGGACAGGGGAACCCTGGGCGGCGGCGCGGCCGCATAGGCGTTCGCAAGATTCGCGGCGACCGCGGCGCCGGCGCTCGAACGCGGATCGTCGTTGCGACGCAGGCCTTCCTCGAGGCGGATCCACGGGAGCTTGAAATCGCGCCGCAGCGGCTCGCGATCGACGCGCGCCGGCGAGATCATGCCCAGCACGTTGTCGACCGAGACCGGCGGCCGTTTGGAGATCATTCCGAGCACCGACGCCATCAGGAGCGCGAGCGGCCCCGGAAGGTGGACGACCGGCTTCTGGACTCCGAGCGAGCGCGAGACCAGCGCCAGGAAGTCGTTGAACGTGACGCGTTCGGGGCCCAGCAGGTCGTAGGACTTGCCGATCACGTCCGCGCGCGTGACGCACTGTTCGATCACGGCGTTCACGTCCTCGACGTGGACCGGATCCAGTTCGATCTTTCCGTCGCCGATCACCGGCACCACCGGCAGCTTCTTCAAGTAGGCCGAAAGCGTCGCGAACAGGCCGATGTCGGAGGAACCGTAGACCAGCGACGGCCGGACCGTGACCCACTCGAGGCCCGAGGCCGCGACCAGTCGCTCGCCCTCGAGTTTCGTTCTGCCGTAGGGACCCATGCGCTCGCGGGTCGCCGAGATGGTCGAGACGAACACGAACCGACGCACCCCGGCGGTCTTCGCCGCCTCGAGCAGGGCACGCGTGCCGTCCACATTGATGCGCTGCACCAGCGCGGCGTCCGCCACGCCGGTCGCGCACGCCAGGTGGACGATCGCATCCATTCCGGCCACCGCCCGAGCGAGCGACGGCACGTCGGACAGATCGCCCTGCAGGTATTCGGCTCCACCCGCGCGGGTGTCGCCCGGAGCTGCGACCGGCACGCGCCGAACCAGCGCTCGCACCGCGTGGCCGGAGACGAGCAGCCGACGGACGAGCGGCTGCCCGATGAAGCCCGAGGCGCCGGTGACCAGAATCTTCATGAGTGAGTGCGGTCGATCCTGTGGGGTGGAACGGCCAGCGTGAGATCGCGCGGTTGGCCGCGGCGATCGCGCACGCCCGCGGGGGCGGGCCGCACGCAAAAAAGAGGGGCGTAGTGTAGCGGCCCACGCGGTGTGGTTCAACGCGGGCACTCGAGCAGCGCCACGCGCGCCTCGCGCCGCGGACGCGCCGTCAGCGAACGATCGCGACCTTGCGCACGAGTCGGCGCGAATCGGCTTCCAGACGAAGCCAGTAGAGACCCGGCGGCACTCGGCGTCCCCGCAGGTCGGCTCCGCTCCAGTCGACGTGGTGCGTTCCCGCGTTCGCGACGCCATCGAACAGCGTGCAGACGCGGCGTCCCCCGAGGTCGAACAGATCGAGTCGAGCGATCGTGCTCCGTGTCACGGAGAATTCGAATCGGGCCGGCGTCGCCAGCGGATTGGGGTGAACCTGAGCGAGTGCGAGAACCGGGGGTCGCCCCGGATTGACCGCCACCACCGAGTTCTCGCGCAGCGTCACCGGCACCATCAAGCTTGGCGCGCTCGCGGAGTTCGTCGTCAGCGTGATGGTGCGGACGACCGGGGTGCTGCACTCCGCGCCGACGACCTGATACGTGAAGTCGAGCGTGCGCGAGCCGCCGGCCGGAATGCTCAACGACGCAGGCGCGAAGTCACCGAGCGTCGTGGAGTTGGCGACCACGCCGAGGATGCTCGCCACCGAATTCGACGAATTCGTGATCTCGATCGTCCCGGTGTGCAGCGCCGGGCAACCGGAGGTCGAGAAGTCGAACGAGCTGCCGGACGAAATCCAGAGCCCCGATCCGGGCGAGAACGCCAGCGCACCGATGCCGCTTCCGGCACTTCCCGCGCCTCGGGCGGCCGACTGCGGGCCGGGAGCGGGATTGAAATTCGCGGACGGCAGGCTGTCGCCCAGCGTGCCTCCGAACGCGAATTGCGCGCTGCCGTAGACCGAACTCGAGTCTCCTGCAACGTTCGAACAGGCCGAGTGAAGTTCACTTCCCGCTCCGACGCCCGAACAGTGCTTCGAGGCGCCCTGCCACAGCAGCGACCGGTCTCCCGGCACATCGCCGTAGGTGTAGTTCGAGAACAGATTGTGATCCGAGTCGAAGTGCTCACAGGTGAACGGCTCTTCGGGGTAGACGAGCGCCGCCCGCGCGCCGTCGATCGTGACCGAACCGTCGGAGGTCGGGGGATGCGGACACGGCCAGTTCGAACGCACCGGATCGGCCGCGGCGACGATGTTGTTCGTGAAACGGATGCGCGAAGCCGACTCCCACTGGTCGAGCGGGTGAAAGACCACGATTCCGCCCGCGCCGTTCGACGAGTCTCCATGAACTCCCACGAACGTGTTGTGGTCGAATCGATTCTCGCCCACCACCGAGTCGCCCTCGGCCTTCATCGCGACGCCCGACTGACTCACCACGGTGGTGTACGTCATCGAAGCGAAACGAATGCCCGAGTGCCACTCGAGTGCTCCGCGCTCGAAGTGGACGTAGCACGAGTCGATCGTCCAGTTGCGCACGTTCGGTGAGCCTTCGGCGATGTTGCCACCCTGGGTCAGCCACACACTGCTCGCGCGCGGCCCGGTGAATCGCAGCGTGTCCGCGTTCCAGACGTGGTTCTCGCTGCCGTCGCGAACCTTGTAGACCAGCGAGTACTCACTCGAGTTGTCGTTGATGATCTGCCAGCGGTTGTACTGCTTGACCATGTTGAGGGTCCAGTAGTGCGTGACGGCGGGCATCTCTCCGGCGATCGACGTGATTCTCAGCGTGATGTCGTTGCGTTCGAACAGGGTGGAGTCGCAGAACGAGTGGGTGTTCGAGGCGATGCCGGCCTTCCCGGTGTGGATGATGCCGCGCCGCTCGGTGAGCCCGGAGCCGAGATCGATCGTGCACGCGACGATCCTGGTGCCGACGGTGCGGATTCCCTGCCCGGCCGCTCCGATCGCGAGGTCGTCGTCGAACTTGCTGCCGAGGATCGTGCTGCGAAGAATGGTGAAGTAGTCGCCGTCGATCGAGAGCGAGTGGATCAGGCGGCAGTCGCGAATCGAGTCCGAGAACGCGGTCGAGTCGACCTGCAGGCGCGATGCGAAGGTGAGCCCGATGAACGTCACGTGAGACGTCACGAGCGAACCACCGTCGATCACGGTCGTCGAGGGATCGGCGAGGTTCGTGCCCACGACGATCAGCCGCCGCCCGTCGGCCGGGGTGAACGCGGGTGACTGCCATCCACTGCCCGTCGACACGTTGCCGAGCACGTGAATGTAGATGTCACCGTTCGCGGCGTTCGGCGGCGACACCTGATCGAACGCGTGCTCCAGCGTCGCCCACGCGCTCACGAACGAGGTGCCGGAGTTGGCGTCGTTTCCGAGCGGGAACGGCTTGACGTAGTAATGGAGATCCGCCGCCGCGGGCGTGACCGCAGCGACGAGCAACATCGCCGCCGCAAGCACCGTAGCGGGCGGTAGGAATCGGGGCATCAAGAGCTACTTTCGCAGTGACGTCCGTGCCCACGGTGGTCTCGCACCCGCATCCGCTGCCGAGTTGCACACGGGGTGACTTGGCAGTGTGGGCCATTGGAGGGTCAGAATCCAGCAATTCAGACCATCATTTCGACGATTTGATCCCATCTCGTGGCGCAAATCACAGTCGCCATCCGCCTCAGCGATCTGGAGCCGACCATGCGATCGTGTTTCATCCGCCTCGGTAACGTGAGGAACCTGAGTCGCGCCCGCCCGCGGATCGGCGCTGCGCTGCTGGCCGGCGCAATGCTTGCCACCTTGCCGTTCGAGGGCCACGCGAGCGAGGGCCGGCCGCCACTGTTCGAGCGCGTCGTGCACGCGCTCGAGTCGCGCTACTACGACAAGTCATTTCGCGAGACCCGGCTGCTCCAGCTCGCCGACTCGCTGCGCCCCGCAGCGCGCGCCGCGCACTCGCCTGCCGAGGAGCGCGCGGTCATCTGGTCGCTGCTTTCGCAGGTTCCCGCCACTCATCTCGCGATCATCTCGCAGCGCACCTATCGACGCTGGTTTGCCGAACTCGGCAACGAGCTGGTGGCAACGGTCGGGATGGAGCTGATCGAGATCGAGGGCCGCTACTACGCCTGGAACGTGCTCGAGGGCGGTCCCGCCGAACACGCCGGGGTGCGGCGCTGGGACCCGGTGCTCGAACTCGACGGCGTCGCGGTGGCGAACAGCCCGCGGCTCGACTGGCGCACCGACGACGCCGCGCTCGGCGACCGGCTCGATCCTCCGATCCACGCGCTCATCACCCCGATCGGGGAAACCGTGCGGCTCTCGCTCGCAGGCGGAAGGTCGGTCGAAATCGTGGCGGCGCCCTACTCGACGCGACTGGCGGCCGCCGCCAGTGCGCACGTGGTGAGGCAGGGCGGGCAACGAGTCGGGTATTTTCACCTGTGGTACGTGCATCTGCAGGGCGTCGACGCGATGCTCGAAGAGGCGCTGTCGGGTCCGCTGCGTGACGCCGACGCTCTGGTGCTTGACCTGCGCGGTCGCGGCGGCAATGCGTTTATGATCCCGCGACTGCTCGCGGTGCTCGACGGCTCCACCTCGGGCTGGCAGGGACCAATCGTGGCGTTGATCGACCGGCAGTCGCGGAGTGCCAAAGACGTCATCGCCTACGAACTCAAGCAGCGGGGCCTCGCACGACTGGTGGGCGAGAACTCCGCGGGTGCGGTGATCCCGGCCACTTTCGAAGAACTGGGCGACAGCACGGTTCTGATGTATCCGGCCTTCGAGCTGCCGACCTACACGCGCATCCTCGAGCTGAAAGGCGGCGTGTCGCCCGACGTGCGTGTCGACCGAGGGAGTCCCGGTGCTCCGGGTCGCGATCCGATTCTGGACGCCGGCATCGCCGAGGCTTCGCGGCTCGCGAGCGCCCACCGCCGCAGCGGGCGAGCCACGCGAGTCACTCCCGCTCGATCGAGCGAGGCCAACGGCGGCTCACCTGCGGCGGGCTCGATCGCGAGCCACGGCGAGCTCCCGGGCCCCGATGAGCTGCGAACCCGGATTGCCTCCGCCTACGGCGCGGTCGAGTCGGCGCGGCCCAATGGCGTCACACAGCGGGGGCGCGTCGACATTCCGGGAACGCCCTACGCGGGAGCGTACGAATCGGCGCTCGCGTCGGATGGCCGCTTTCGAGTGAGCTTCACGCTCGGCGACCTTCGCGTGGCTCAGGGCTTCGACGGCGACTCGGCGTGGACGCTCGAGCCGGGGTCGCCGCGGCGCACCCTCGAACCCGAGATGGTGGCGAACACGCAATTTTCGAGCGCCTTGCTCGGCATGCTGCCACTCGAGCCCTACACGAAGCGGTTGGTCCCGGATTCACTCGCGATGTTCGACGGCGCGCCCTGCATTCGTGCGCACGGCCTCGATGCGCACGGCACCGAGTGGCAGGCCTGGTTCGAAGCCGATACCGGCCGCTTGCGCGGCACGCGCACGCGAGTTCCCACTCCGGTGGGCCGCTTGTGGGTGGTGACGACGTATCGCGGCTATCAGGAATTCGACGGAGTGTGGCTGCCCACCGAGGTGCTTGCCGACTCCGGCATGCAGCAGCAGCGCATTCGCGTCGACGAGACGCGCTTCGAGGTGGCTGCCGGCACACGCTTCGACGCGCCGTAGCCTTCGGGCTTCACGAGACTTCTTCAGCCGGTGCGGCAGCGCGATGCCGATTTCGCTTGACGACTTTCGGGCGCGACATCGCCGCGACGCACGACTGGCCTGCTGATCTCGCTCCAGCGCTCTCCACGTGCGCGGAGCTGCGCCGAACTCGTGAGACGTTGAAATGTTTTCGCGCGGCTCGCCGCGAGGCGCCACGCCGGCCTGCAATTGCGCCGCGAACACGAATGATATGAAGAGCCCTGCCCCCGCGACTCTCACAGCCGCGGAGATCCGTCATGCCTTCCTACTCGCTTTCGCACCTCTCCGACCGGGTGCTGCTGCGCGATCTCGCCTCGCTCGTCGCCACTGATCGCACTACGACTGCCTCGCTGCTCGCGCACCTTGCCGAAGTCGAGGCGCGCCAGCTCTACCGGCCCGCTGCGTACTCCTCGATGCTCGCCTACTGTGTGGGTGAGCTGCGGCTGTCCGAGCACGAGGCATTCAATCGCATCCACGCCGCTCGAACGGCCCGGGAGTACCCGGTCCTGTTCGCCGCGATCGCCGACGGGCGTTTGAACCTCACCGCCGTGCGGATGCTCA
>JABFRW010000043.1 GCA_013140805.1 Candidatus Eisenbacteria bacterium | reverse complement strand
CGCCACGACCCGCTCCACGGCCTTCGCCGCGCCCGGAATCACGGCCACCGTCGCGCCCGCTGCGGACCGAACGGCTGCCACGATCGCTGCCGTCGGCCGCGGTCTCGCGGAACGCACCGCCGGGCCGCGCGGCCACGCGCACTCGGAATGGGCGCGCGCCAAAGCCCAGAAATCCGCTCTTGCCCTCTTCCATCACGGTGATCTGGGCCTCCGCGCGGGTCATGCGCTGCGCGTCGAGTCCCTTCTGTACGGCGTCTTCGAGAGTCTTGCCTTCGTAGATGTTGCCTTTGGAATCCATTGCATCCTCGTGTCGGCGGCGCGCGGGGCCCGACGTGAGGTCGGGTCGCTTGCGCTCGCTTCGAACCAGCGTGTGGGGCGGCGAGTCGCGCGCGGACAGGGTCGCGCGGCGCCGGACCGCCCGGCGTGTGGCTACGTTACTTGGCGGAACCCATCCTCACCACGGTTTCCGAACCGCGACTCCCGCCGTCTTCGCGCAGCGCCAACCACTGCTGCAACGCGGTGAGCAGGTTCATCACGGTCCAGTAGAGCACCAGCCCCGACGGCAGGTTGTAGAAGAACACCAGCATCATGACGTTCATCAGGTACATGGTCGGTGCCTGGCGCGGGTCGGTCGGGGTCAGTCGCTGCGACAACAGCCCCGCCAGCGTCATCAGGATCGGCAGCAGCCGCAGTGGGAACGGCCCCACCATGGCGAGTACGTCCGGCGACGACAGGTCATGGACCCATGCGACGAACGGTGCGTGCCGAAGCTCGATGGCGTTGTACAGCACGGAGTAGAGCGCGATGAAGAATGGCATCTGCACGAGCATCGGAAGGCAGCCCCCTGCCGGGTTCACCTTGTGCTCCTTGTACAGCGCCATGATGGCCGTGTTCATGGCCGTCGCGTCCTTCTCGTACTTCTTGCGCAGCCGCTCCACCTCGGGCTGGATCTTCTGCATCGAACGCATGCTGCGGATGCTCATCATGTTCAGCGGATGGAGCAGCAGACGCACCAGCGAAGCGAGCAGCAGAATCGCGACTCCGTAGTTGCGCACCACGGAGTTCAACACATTGAGAACGTACAGCAGGCCCTTGCTGAACGGCTGCACCCAGCTCCAGCCGAGATCCACGATGCGTTCGAGACCGAGCCCGAGCTTCGCGAGTCGCGAGAACTCGTTCGGTCCGAAGTAGACGCGGAATCGGTTGAGCGGATCGGTCTCGCCCGGCATTCCCATCACCAGCGTGTTGGCGAGTACCGGCGCCTTCGACCGTTGATCGGCAGGCATCCGGGCCGCTTCCTGCGCCGAGATCGGACGAGACACACTGTGAGCGACGGCGGACTGCGCGGATCCGCGCACCACCGCAACGCCACCCATGAAATAGCGAGTTTGCACGGCGACCCACTGGACGTTCCCGTCGAACACCTTGGGGCCCTTGCCGACCTGCCCCTCGGACACGCGCTGAAGGTTCGTGCCGATCAGCGCGGTGGCGCGCAACGAGGAGTGCTCGTTCTTGTAGTCGTACTCGTCGAGCAGCGGCCAGCTCTGCGCGGTGACCGAGTAGTTGCTGAGTCGCCAGTTCGCCGGCACGCCGCGCATCTCGACTTCGAGATCCAGGGCATAGTCATCGGGCCGCGCGCGCCACGTCTGGCGCAGGAACAACCCGGTCGAATCGTAGGTCGTGAACGCGAGCGAGCGCAGAGCACCGCTCGCATCGAGGCTCTCGGTCGCGGTGTAGACGACTCCCGAGAGCGATCGCTGCGCGTCGCCCGCTCCCAGGTCGAGCGCGACCGAAGGTCCACCCGCGAGCACGACGCGATCCTCGGGCGCCAGCGCGCCGTTGTTGCGCGGCAGCAGGGCGGCGCGTCCGGTCTGCACGCCCTTCGCACCGAGTGCTGCGGAGTAACGTTTGAGCTCGACTGCGAGCAGTCGCGCGCCGCGGTTCGTGAAGGTGGCGCGGTACAGGGGCGTCTCGATCGCGTAGTTGCGTTCGATCTCGGAGCGCACCGGCCGAAACGGCAGGCTGGTGAGCTGCGCCTGAGTCGGTGGCGCGGCGGAGGTCGAGGTCGCGGTGCCGGCCGGCGTCAGGCCGGAGCCGGCGGAATCCGGCGTGCCGAAGCCGATTCCGGTCGCCAGGCCGGTCGAGTTGCCGGAGACCTGCGCCGAATCGGCGACCGGTGGCTTTGGAGCTCCGGGATTCAGGTACTGCTGGAGGCCGAACACTTTGAGGATCTGCGGATAGGCGAACAGGAACACCACGCACAGGCCAACCGCGATCCAGGTGCGACGATCCATCATGGTCAGGGCACCGGGTCCACGCCGTGGGCGCCGAACGGATGGCAGCGCGACAAACGGCGGACCGAAAGCGCGAAGCCGTGCCGGATCCCGTGTCGCTCGATCGCCTCTCGGGCGTACTCGGAGCACGACGGGGTGAAGCGGCAGGAGCCACGCGCGAAGGGAGACAGCACGACTTGATAGAGCCGGAGGGTCGCGAGTAAGAGCGCGCGAATCACGCGACTTCGACCGGAGACAACACCCCCGCGAGCGACAGCACGCGCTCGACGTCGGAGGCCAGGTCCTGATGGGGTGCCACGAGCACGCTGCGGAACGCGACGAACATCAGCATGGAACCGAGCGTCGGAACTCGATCCCAGCGACGTCGAACGATCTCGCGCAGGCGGCGCCGCGCGCGATTCCGCTGCACCGAGTTGCCGACCCCGCGCTTCGAAGCCACGAACCCGACGCGCGTGAGCTGCTCGCCGCACGGGCACACCACGAGCAGGCAGAATCGCCCGCGGAAAGCAGTGCCGCGCGCCTTGAGCTCCGCGTAATCGCGGGACTGTGTGAGGCGATGTTGCGGATGGATGCGCTCCACGTCGACGCGCTACCCCGCGGGGAGGACCACCGCTCGCGCCCGAGATTCGCGCGCGGAGCAGGCGCGCGATCGCGCGCCGTGGTGGATCGCGGCCCGATAGAAAGCGGGGGCGCGACTGACGAAGGAATGTCCGAGCGGAACTAGCTCTTCTCGGACGAGATGGACAGCCGCTTACGGCCCTGCGCCCGGCGGGCGGAGAGCACCGAGCGACCGCCCTTGGTCTTCATGCGCTGCCGGAAACCATGAACCTTCTTCCGGTGGCGATTCTTCGGCTGGTAGGTGCGCTTCATGTGTACAAGACCTCGAAATGGCAACAGGTTAGGTGGTCAAAAGATGGGACAGACTAAGGGAGGCCGCGCGGGGCGTCAAGCGCTGCCGCGATCGCCCTCCGGCCAGGCGCGACGCGCGGTGATCGACCGGAGATCGCGACCAAGGCGAGCAGACTCTGGCGGTGAACGGCCAGCCCACCACGCTGAAGCAGTCATTCAAAATCAGAGAGAAGTCCACGGCATTGAGCCCCCCGGCGCCGGAGACCCGTCCGTGCCGCAGTCGATCCGCGGTCCGCGCTCTATCTGCCCGAGACCAGCACGGTCGTCAGCCACGGCAGGTAGGTAATCAGCAGCACGCCGACGAGCAGGATCAACAGCATCGGCAAGGAAGCGCGCGTCACCGCCATCATCGGTCGCTGGAACCGATAGGACGCGAGGAACAGATTCAGTCCGACCGGCGGCGTGAGGTAGCCCAATTCCAGGTTGGCGATGAAGATGATCGCCAGATGCACGGGGTGGATCCCGAACGCCATGCCGATCGGCACGATCAATGGCACCACCACCACGATCGCCGAAAACACGTCCATCAGGCACCCGACGATCAGCAGGAACACGTTGAGCCCCAACAGGAAGACGGCGGGTGAGTGGACGTGGCTCTGGGTCCACTCGACCAGCCGGGCCGGGACCTCGGCATCGACCATGTAGCTCGACAGCCCCATCGCCGCGCCAAGGATCACGAGCACGCCGCCGACCAGCACCACGCTGTGCCCCAGCACTCGCGGTACGTCACGGGTCGCCGACAGGTCGCGCTGCACGAAGCACTGCGTGACGAACGTGTAGAGCACCGTGAGCGCACTCGCCTCGACGATGGTCGCGAACCCGCCGAATACCGCGATCAGCACCACCACGGGCAGCAGCAGCTCCCACTTGGCGCCATTCATCGACGCGAACAGCTCGCCGAAAGCGAAGCGCTGGCGCGGCACCTTCTGCTTGATGCCCTCGCGGATTCCGTAGACCGCCACCATCGCGAGCAGAAGGAAACCCGGCAGCAGGCCGCCGAGGAACAGATTCTCGATCGGGATCTGCGCGACCACTCCGTAGAGGATCACCGGCAATGAGGGCGGGAACAGCAGCCCGAGCGAGCCGCACGCCGTGATGAGCCCGAGCGAGAACTCGTCGCGATAACCCTCCTGCTTGAGCGCCTGCAGCAGAATTGCGCCGAGCGCCAGGATCGTGATGCCGGACCCGCCTGTGAACGCGGTGAAGAAGGCGCACACCGCTGCGGTCACGATCGCGGTGCCGCCCGGAAGCCAGCCGAGCAGCGCGCGAAACACCCGCAGCAGCCGCTGCGAGGCGCGGCCTTCCGACAGAAAGAAACCAGTCAGCGTGAAGAGCGGAATCGCGGCAAGCGTCGGGGAGACCGCGAGCCGATACGTCTCGACCGGCACCGCGGCGATCGGCACTGCGTCTTTGAGGAAGAACGCGAGCGCCACGCCGCCGAGCAGCGCGAACAACGGACCGCCGAGCAGCGTTCCGACGATCACGAGTGCTGCGAATGGCCACGGAGTGCGGTTCTCGAGCAGCGTCGGGTATTGCGCGACGATCAACCCCACCACGATCCCGAGCCCGGCGATGCTCCGACCGACCCAGCCCGGCGACGCGCGCCACGCGAGCCGCAATGCGATCAGCCCGAAGGAAATCGGCAGCACGAGCTGGCCGATCCACACCGGCACCCCGAGTGCGATGACCCCGGCAGACTCGCGCTCCACCACCACCATGTCGAACGACGCGCGCGCCAGCAGTGTGGCCACGCAGGCCCCGATCGCCGCGGCGAAGATGCCGGCCGCGCGTCTCCAGCGTCCGTCCGGAATCATGGTGCCGGTCGCGAGCGCCAGCAGTTCGCCGCGGCTCGCCGCGATCGCCGCCCCCATGAAGCCCACCCACAGCGTGAGGTGGCGAACGAAGGACTCGGAGCCGGGCAGTCCGGTATGGAACAGCTTGCGCGCCACCATCTCGGCGATCGGCAGCACCGCCATCAGCGCGAGCGCCACGCTCGCGACCACGATCTCGAGCCGCCCGAACGGAGACGGCCGCGGCGTGGCCCTACTTTCCACTGCGCGCCCGATAGGCGTCGCGCTCGCGCCGCGCCAGGTCCATCACTTCGGCAGGCACTAGCGCACCGCGCATCTCCTGCGCGAACTCCTCGGCCTCGGTGCGCCACTCCTTCGCCTGCGCGGCCGAGACCGGCACGACCCTGAGCCCGCGCGAGCGCATCACCGCAACCGAGAGCGTGTCCTGCCTGGGGACTTCGCGCTCGAGCTTGGCCTCGAGCTTGAGACCCGCGGCCTGAACCACTTTGCGATCCGCCTCCGAGAGCTTGTTCCACGCCGCCTTGGAGATCACCGTCGCGCCCACCAGCGGCGCGAGCCCCTGCTCGCACATGTTCGGGGTCTGGCGGAACCACTGCAGCGCGACCGCCACCACCGGAGTGATGTAGATCGCTTCGAGCATGCCTGACTGGATGCCCGTCATGATGTCGGTGGCCGAAATCGAAACCGGCGAATACCCCTTGGACTTCCAGAGTCCCGCCATCTCCGCGTCGGTTCCGACCCACAGCTTGGTCTTCCGAAGATCCGCGACCGAACTGACCGGGTGCTTCGAGAACACGTAGACCCAGCCGCCGTGGCCCCAGTTGGTCAGGACGAATCCCTTGGCTTCGAGGCGCTGCTTGAGCATCGGCGTGAGCTTGTCGATCACGGCGCGCAGCTCCGGATACGACGCGAAGAACATCGGGATGGTGAACAACTTGAAGGCCGGATCGATCTCCGAGAGGCCACCCACGGTCAGTGAAGCCGCATGGATCTGACCGATGCGCATCTTGCGCACTACGTCTCCCTCGTCACCCGCAACCCCACCGGGATAGATGCGAAGGCTCACGCGCCCCTGGGTGCCCTGCGACCACTCGGCGCCCATTTGCTTGAGGCCCAGATCCCAGATCGAGCCGTCCGGCACCAGGGTGGCGAGCTTGATGACGGTGCCCTGGCTCTGGGCGGTGCTCGACGGCGGCAGCGCCAGTGCGAGGACGAGGAACGACAGCGCGCCGCCGAAGCGCGCGAAGGTGCGAATCATGGTCTCTCCTGAAGATCGAGATGCCGGGGAGCATTCGAAGAAGGTTCGGTGGCTTCGTCCAGCTCGAGGAACAGTTCGCTGCGCCGCGCTTCGAGCGCACGCGCCTTGCGCTGCATCAGCAATGTCATCAGCCGCAGCTTCGGAAATGCAGCCGGATCGATCGCGAGCGCGCGTTCGAGCTGGCGCGAGAACTCGGCAGGGTCCTGGGCCGGCACGGTCACGTTCTCGGCCCACGTCACGAACAGGCTTGCGCGGCGTCCCTGCGTCAGTTCGAGCGCTCGGTCGTAGTGGCGTTGCGCCCGCTCGCGCGAACCGCCCATCGCCTCGGGGAGTGCATCGAGCACGATCATGGCTTCATGGAACGCGCCGTCTTCGTAGCGCTCGTCCAACGCCAGTCCGCGCTCCATGAGCGCGCGAATCGTTGCGACGTCGGCCAGCAGCTCGGGACGATCCTTGCCCAGACTGATCGCCGAGCCCCACGCGGCCGCGGTCCAGTAGAGCATCGGAAGTTCCTCGCGTCCGATCTGAGCCGCTGCAGCGACCGGTGCGGATTGGAGCTGAGCACCGATGCCACGGTGACGGCGCTCGAGGCCGTGAAGACCGTAGTCACGCCCTCGCAGACATAGCCCGAGCGCGCGCTCGCGCAGTGCCTGGGCCCGCGCGAATTCCTCGGCCGGCACCGCCAGCGCGTCCATGGCGACGAAGCCGACCGCGTACTGCGTGAAGCCGCTGCAGCTCGCGAGCAGCAGGCCCTCGTGGTCGGGAAGGCTGGCGAGCAGCGACTCGAGCGTCTTCAATCCGAACGGAATCGCCTCCCGCACCAGCTCGGGATCGTCGTCGGTCGAGTAGACGTCGGGGCCCCGGGTCAGGGCGTCGGCGACCCCGCGCGTCGCCATGCGCTGGATCGAGCACGAACTCGTCACGAGCGCGAGCATCGCCATCAGGAGCAGGCGGTCGGGGCGGCCACGGGGATTGCGCACCATGCGCCGCAAAGTAGGCGGCAGACCCGGGCCGGTCAAGAAGGCACCCGAGTCCGAGGGCGACTCGTTCAGCCCCGCCAAACCCCAAGTACTGCAAGCTCTTGCCTCCCCCGCCCGACCCAAAGTCGCGCTCAATCGGAACTCGCCTCGGGCCGATAACCCAGTGGCATACCCGGGGCGTGCGCGCCCGAACGGACTCGGCAGCGATCGAGGCTCCATGAGCACCTCGTCTCAGAACATCTCGTCTCGCCAGGGAACGCTGCGCGACCTGTCGCCTTCGGGTCAGCGTGCCGCGCATTTCTTCCGCGCGCTCGCACGCGCGCTCAAGACCTGCCGCCTGTACCGCGGCGAGAATCCGATCGTCACGCCGTTGCGTCCCGCACTGCTCGCTCAGCTCAATGAGGACCTGCTCGCCGCGGGAAGCTGGCATCTGCGTTTCACTCCATTCGAAATCCTGCTGATCGACGAGCCGGTGGTGCGACCCGCGGGCGTGAAGCTGGGAGTCGATGCGACTCCCACGCCGGAGGAACGCCTGCCGTTCCTGTTCTATCGCGACGGGATCCGCTCGCTGGTGCTGACGCCCGAGGTGCCTCGCCACGAGTTCGACGCGCTGTTCGATGCGTTGCTGGTGGTCGGAGTCAACTCGCAGATGCAGGACGATCTGGTGACGCTGCTGTGGCAGGCGAACACGACCAAGATCCGGGTCGACGCGGTGCCGGTCTCGCAGACCATCTTCCTGCACTCGCGGCGTCCGACCAGTGAGTCCGCCGAGGGTTCGCATCAGGGGCTTTCTTACGCCTGGTCCCCGAACGGTTCGGAGATCCGCGCCGATATCGGACAAATCGAGGGCGCCTCGATGGGACTCCATCGCGACACCTTCGACGACTGGCCGCTGCCGACCGAGTGGGTCGAAGTGGCGGAGGCCTACTCGAAGTTGGATCGCACCATGCAGTTCACGCGCACTCGGCTGCTCACCGAGTGGGCGGCGGAACGCGGCATCGAGTGGCAGGACGAGGCGCCGCAACTGCTGCAGGCGATCCATGTCGCGGACCCCGATTCCAAGACCAGCGCGGCGATCGCGCGGGCGCTGGTGACCTGGGTGGTGGGCTCGATCCAGGACTGCAACTGGGAAGAAGCGCAGCGCGCGTTCGAACTGCTGCGTCGGTTCGATCCCGACGGCGCGTTCTCGAACGACGATTTCTCGAACGCGCTGCAGGGACTCGACACCGACGACATCACCGAACACCTGGATGAATCGACCACCGACGACCAGGGACGCTTCTTCGGGCTCACGGTCGCGATCGGTCGGCCGGCGGTGAAGTTCGCGTGCGCCGTGATGGCGAAAGCACAGAAGAGCCGCACCCGCGCCGCGGCATGCACGATGCTCACCTACCTGTGCACCGAAGATCCCGAGGTCCTGGAGCCCTACATCACAGACTCGCGCTGGTACGTGGTTCGCAACGTCGTGTTCATTCTGGGGCAGATCGGCGGGCCGGCGGTGGTGCCGATGCTGGAGATGGCCTCGCACCACCCGGAGATGCGCGTGCGCCGCGCGGTGGTCCAGGCGCTCGGAAACGTTCCCGCCACCGATCGCGTTCCGCTGCTCTTCGAACAGCTCGGAACTCGAGATCCGCAGCTGCTCGCCGCCGCACTCGGCATGCTGGCGCGCTTTCGCACCCCGGCGATCGCGCGTGCGGTGCTTCGACAGGTCGAAGCGCCCGACTTCGAGACCCGCGCCGAGGAGAGCCAGCGAGCCCTGTTCAACGCGCTCGGCGAACTGGGCGACGACGAGATCGTGCCGCGCCTCGAGATCCTGCTGCACAAGGGCGGCTGGTTCGCACGCTCGACCTTCGAACGCATCGCGGCCGCCCGCACGCTGCAGCGAATCGGAACGCAAAAGGCGATCTCCGCGCTGGCGACCGGACTGCGCTCGCGCGCCGAAGCGGTGCGAAACGCCTGTCTCGAGGCCATGAACACGAGGAGCGCATGAGCGACGAAGCCACTCCCGACTCCGGCGCGCGCAATCCGGTCCGCTCGGCCGCGGCGCGCGCAGCGATGGGCACCGACGACAAACAGCGTGAGATCGCGCTGCAGCTGCTGCCCCGCATCTCGGCCGTCATCCGGGTGAGCCGCAGTTACTCCTCGGACAACATGGTGTTCGTGCAGCAGCTCGAGAGCGTGCTCGCGTTGATCGAGAGCACGCTCGAGGAAACGGGCGAGGTCGTGCTGGTGTCGCTCGAGTCCGACCTGTTCCTCAACGGCTTCCGCATTCCGGTACGCAATTCGAACGTGAAGCATCACCAGCACCTGCTCGACGAGCTCTCCAAACGGCGCATCGCCGGACTGAAGCTCACGCAGGGCGTCACCACCGCCGAGCTCTCGACGTTCTTCCGGCTGTTCAAGGAACCCGAGGCGTACAACGGCACCGATCTGCTGCGCGCGTGCGTCGGCAACGGAATCGATCACGTCATTCCGGTGATCCATGCCTCGACCGACAATCCCGAGGACGGCTTCGGCTACGACCTCTACTGGGAAGCCTCCAAACCGCCGGGTGACGAAGCCCTCTCGGAACGCGGCGGCGAGGACTGGGGCGGCGGCGGGCCCGGCGCAAAGTACGGCCTGCGCTCGCACGGCCCCGAGGGGCTGGGATCGGGCGACGGTTCGGGCGGCGACTCCAGTGCCGAGTTCGCGGCTCCGCGCGGGGCCGCGCGCAAGACCTACGCGAACGCGGTGCAGGGCGCGCGCTCGCTGCTGACGAACACATCGCTGCAGAACGGTATGGAAATGCGCCACGCCAAACGCGTCGTGCAGCCACTTGTCGACGGCGGCAACATCGAGATGCCCGCAGTGCTCGGGCTCCACACGCTCTCGCATCGCGACGAGTACACCTACGCACATGCGGTCAACGTGACGCTGGTCGCCGTCACGATCGGACACTTCCTAGAACTTGATCGGCGCGCGCTGCTCGATCTCGGCGTCGCGGCGCTGATGCACGATGTCGGCAAGCATCTGGTCGCGGACCACGTGCACCATCCGTTCGACCACTTCGACGCGGCCGACTGGGAAGCGGTGCGCCGTCACCCGATCGAGGGCGCCAAGCTGATCGCGCGCTCGACCACGCTCAACGGCACGACGCTGCGATGCATGAAAGTGGCGCTCGAGCATCACATGACCACCGGAACCGACAGCTACCCGGTGCTCGAGAACGGGTGGAAGCCGAGCATGTTGTCGCGCATCGTGCAGGTCGCGGACTGCTACGCGAGCCTGCAGGGGCACCGCAGCGAACGCGGCGCGAACATCACGCCCTACATGGCGCTCGGCATGATGCTCGGTCCGTTGAAGCCCAAGTTCGATCCCGCGATGCTGTGGGCTCTGGTTCAGACGCTCGGCTATTTCCCGCCGGGGCAGTTGATCGAAATGGACGACGGCTCGATCGCGGTCGTGCTGTCACCGAATGCGAAGGACCTCGGGCGCCCGCACGTGCGGGTGCTGATTCACGCCGATGGTCGGCGCATCGAGGACGTGCTCGTGGAGCTGCGGCCGATTCCGGACGATCGAACCGTCAAGCGCGCGCTGCCGCCCGAGAGCTACCCGGTCGATCCAGGAGCACTGGGCACGATGTAGCCCGGTGCCGCGGCCGCTCGCGTCGAGTGCCGTCAGCGCGACGCCGTCATGCGATCGCGGAACATGCCGAGCTTCACGTTCTCGACCTCTCGAATCGCCGCGTCTTCGGGGCTGCGACCATCGTTGAAGACGAAGCGGCGCTGCCCACGATCGACCGGGCGCGAGAGGGCACCGTGTGGCGCCACCTGGACGCGGCCTTCGAGCACGCAGATGCAGGTGCCGTGCGGCTCACGAATCACGGCGAGCGTGGTGCCGCTCACACCCACCATCACCTCCGGCGTCCGCACGCCGAGGTGCGCGCCTCGAAAGTCGCTCCCGGACGTGATGCGCAGTTCTCCGGCCGCAAGGCGCGCCTCGGCGCCGCGATCGAACCAGCGATTCGGCGCGGCGGGCAGCACCGCGTCGCTGCCCGGCGTCACCTCGATCAACAGTTCGTTGCCGGCCCGCAACGTGAGCCCGCCGCCTGCGGTCTCCAGCCGGCCACCGCGCCTCAGCGCGCGGCTCAAGTCCTCGAGGTTTCGCACCGAGAGCGGCCGACCATCGACCTTCACCACCCCGTCACCCGCGATGTCGACGACCGTCCAGTCGGGCCCGGCGTTCAATCCGAGCCCGATCGAGACGAGCAGTGCGGCCGCGGCGGCCAGCAGCGCGGACTGACGCACGCGGCGCCACGGACCGCGCACCACGCGAGCTGGAAACGGCGCGGTGTTCGCGTCCTCGAATTCGGCCTCGGGCGTCTCGCGCTCCGCCTCGGGATCCACTTCGCCGGCGAGCCCCGAGAAGCGGCCCTCGGTGAGCGTCCCGCGTGCAAACGCCGGCGTCACCCGCGCCCGAAACGCGGGGTCGACGGGCGGCGCTTCGAGCTCGCGCAACGCGCGCGCAACCTCGAGCGCTTCGGGTTCGAGCGGTTCCTGATCCGGCTTCACTTGAGCTTCTCCCGCAGCTGCTTCGCCAGCGCCACGAGCGCGCGCGAGTATCGCTTGCGCTGAGCCGCGTGTTCGATACCCGAGCGCCGCGCGATTTCCTCGTGCCCGAGGCCACCCCATTCGTGCAGCACCACGGCGAGCCGCAGCGACTCGGGTAGTTCCTGCAGCGCCTCGCGCACCAGTCGTTCCCGCTCGCGCTTCAACAGCTCGTATTCCGGATCATCGTCCGGCTTGCCGCCCAGCACCGCGGCGACTCCGTGCGGATCATCGAGCGTCGCGGACGCGCGCCCCATGCGATAGGCACCCGAACGCCACACGTCACGACACAGGTTGTGCGCGATCGTCATGATCCAGGGCCCCGGATCGCGCTCGGGGTCGAGCGTGTGTGCCGCGCGATGCACGCGCAAGAACACCTCCTGAGTCACGTCCTCGGCGAGCGTTCGATCTCCGAGCAGCCGGTAGGTCAGCCCGTATACGCGATCGAGCCACCGCACGCAGAAGCGCTCAAGCGCCACCGGATCGCGCGAAATCACGGCACGCAGCTCGGCCCCATCGAACGGGAGGCGCGGGCTGTCACGATCGGGTACGGACGGGGCGCGGGAGTGTGTCATGGGGAGGAGGAGGGTGGGCCGAGAGACGCGGCGGCGGGGCGGCAGTATCCCACACCCCGCAGAGGAGTTGCGCGTCCGGGTGATTCGATGCAGAAAGTCGCGTCGCCACGCCCGTGGCGCAGCGGTCGCGAGTGCGACTAGGCCGCCATTCGCACCTTGAGGGCGGGCGTGACGGGGAGCGGGATCCTGACCCAGAACGTGCTGCCGCGCCCGGCGGTGCTGTTGACGCCGACGTGGCCGCCCTGAAGCTCGGTCAGTCGCCGCACCAGGTGCAGCCCGATTCCGAGCCCTGCCGTGCGCGTCGATTCACGATCGCGCACGCCCTGCCCGAACAGGGCGAAGATGTGCGCGGAGTCTTCGGGCCTGACGCCCGGGCCGTGATCCTCGACTTCGAGCACCGCAAAGTCTTCCTCGCGGAGGGTGCGGATTTCGATCGTGCTGCCCTCGGGGCTGAACTTGATCGCGTTGACCAGCAGGTTGACCACCACCTGGCGCATCTTCACCTCGTCGACCTCCAGCATCGGAGGGTCGGCGGCGAGTGCCGAGCGCATCGCAACCTTGTATTTGTCCGCGATCGGCGTGGTGGTTTCGAGCGAGGCTTCGACGATGGTGTCGAGCGTCACCGGCACCCGCTCGATCACGAGCTTGCCGGTTTCGATGCGCTGCAGATCGAGGATGTCGTCGATCAGTCCGAGCAGTCGACGCGCCTCGTTGCGAAGCCGGCGCAGGAACTCGGACTGCTGCTCGGGTCCGAGCCGCCCCTCGTGATGCTCGAGCAGCTCGGCATAGGCGATCACCGAGGTGAGCGGTGTCTTGAGTTCGTGCGTCGCGGTCGAGAGGAACACGTCCTTCACGCGATTGAGCTCGCTGAGCTGCAGGTTCGACTCCTCGAGCACCTGAGTGCGCTTGGCGAGCCGCTCCAGCGTCTCGGCGCGCTCGATCACGGCGCCGACGTGCTCCGCGAACAGACGCAGGGTTTCGCGGTGATGCTCCTGGAAGCTGTCGGGATGATTGATGCGATTCACATTCAGCACGCCGACGCAGCGGTCGCCGACCCGCAGCGGCAGCGACAGCGCCGACGTGATGTTGCGATTGCTCTTGTAGTGGCGCGTGAAGTCCTTGTTGCGCTCGTCGGGTCCCAGCAGCAGCGCTTCCTTCCGCTCTGCCACCCATCCGGCGATGCCCTCGCCGAGTCGCGCCTTGGCGTTTCTCGCGAACTCGGACTCGAGGCCGTAGGTGGCGCGAGTCTCGAGCACTCCGCTCTCGGGGTTATAGAGCATGATCGAAGCCTGCTGCGCCCGAAGTGTAGAGACCACGCGCCGCACGATGATCTCGAGCACCACCTCGAGCCGCAGATGCAGGTTGAGCGTGGTGGCGAGCGTGAACAACGCGGAGACCTCGGAGAGGCGATTACGCACGTCGTCGTGCTCGCGCACTTCACGTTCGAGCTGAGCGCGCACGCGGTGCAGCTCCGCCTGCTTGTTGACGGTGAACAGGCAGAACAGCGTCATGAGGCCGCCGAGACCGACGAAGACGTTGTAGCCTTCGCGCACCCAGTGCTCGGCGTCGTTCTGTACGCCGAGCAGATCGATGAGAGGCAGGTAGAGCGCGGGAATCGTCACGGTCAGGCTGAAGAGCAATGCGAAGGCGGCGAGCCACAGCCACCAGCTGCGACGCTCGAGCGACCGGGTGCGATTCTCGTGGACAGACTTCAACACGCCTCCATGCGCTCGAGGGGGAATCGGGGCGGATTCCGCTTCGCCCGGGTTATCGGCGAGGGATGGGGCGCAACTTGAGGCTGGATCTGGCATTGCGGGAATGGCCGCGAGAACGGCTAGATTCCGCGCCGTGAACCACCCGGAACCCTCCAAGCCCGCAGCTCCTGGAAATCCGCTCCACATCGCGGGCTTCGCGGCGCTGTTCCTGCTCGGTCTCGGGCTGCTCTACGCCGGGGCGCTGCGAATCGGCTTCCTGAACGACGATTTCCTGTTCCTCGAGGCAGCCCGCGGCCACTCGTTCGGGTCGTGGGCCACGAGTCTCGGACCGCTCGGCAACTATTACCGACCGGTCTCGCGTCCGCTCTATTTCGAGGTGCTGGGTCCGCTCGCCGGCGGACATCCGCTCCTCTATCACCTCGTCAGTGCCGCGCTGTTCGTGGCCGCACTGGGGCTGCTCGCGCGCCTTCTGTGGGCGCTCGCGGGCGGTGCCGGCGCGGCGTTCGGTTTGCTCTACTTCGCGCTGCTGCCGCTGCAGCGCGTGAATCTCACCTGGATTTCCTGCGCGCAGGAACTCCTCGCGCTGACGTTCGGGCTCGCGGCATTCGAGGCCTTCCGGGCGCGCCGCAACTGGCTGGCCGCACTCGCGTTCGCGCTCGCATTGTTCAGCAAAGAGTCGGTCGCCCCGCTGCCGCTCGCGTGTCTGGCGTGGGGTCTGATCGTCGAGCGTTCTCGATGGCGTGAGATCGCCGCTCGCCTGGCGCCGCTCGCGGCGGTCATCGTCCTGTGGCTGGGCGCGAATCTCGCGGTGCGCGGCGGAACCTCGAGCGCTACCGCGTTCCTGCGCTTCGATGGCTTCTCATTCGCGGCGGGTGTGGTGCACGGCGTTCAGAGCCTGCTCGGACTCGATCATCCGCCGGCGCTCGTGCGAATTGCGGCCGGGTGGCGAGAAGCGCTCTCGCGCGTCGCGTGGCCGCTCGCCGCGTTCGCTGCCGCAGGCCTGTTGTTGCCGACCGGCCGAGCATCTGCACCCGCCGAATCCCGCACCTCGAGCGAGCCTCCGACGCGCCGTCGCGCCCTTGCGTTCGCGGCATGCTGGTTCGGGGCCCTGTCGCTGGCCGCGGGCCCGGTCGCTCACACCTGGAGTTCGTACTACTACACGGTCGCGGCGGTCGGCGGTGCGATCGCAGTGGCGACGCTCGCTCGCGACGCGCGCTTCGGTGGGTGGATGGTGGCCTGCGTCTCGCTGCTCGGCATGCACGGAATCATGGCGACGGCTCCCGCCTTCGCGGTCGCCGACCGCGCGTGGGGATGGACCTCTCATCTGACGCCCTTCTACTTCGAGCGCGGCGCCGCGCTCACCGACTCGCTCGCGCGCCAGGTCCGACGACTTGAACCCGCGCCGCCGCCGGGAACGCGCTTCTTTTTCGCCACGCTGCCGTCCTATGCCGGTTTCCAGATGGGCAATGGCGCGCTGATCCGTACGCTCTACCGGGATTCGACGCTGGCCTCGTACTTCTACTCCCAGTTCTCCGACTCGACCGCGGCGGATCGGCCGCTGCGCTTCTTCTACTGGGACGGGGCGCGGCTCGCTCGACTGGACACCGGCGTGCGTGATCCGCTGTTCCAGGTCGGCACCGACCTCTTGCTCATGAATCACTTGGACGGCGCGACGCACGCGTTCCGTCGCGCGCTCGCGGGTTCCGAGCCTGCCATCGACAATCTCTACTGGCTGGGTTGGGCGGAACTGATGCGCGGCCGTCGCGGAGTCGCCGAGAGTGCGTGGCGCAGCGCGGGCTTCAGCGAGGACTCGCTCGCCTGGTACGACAGCATGCGGCTCGCCCGCATGGCGCTGCTCGACCACCGCGACACGCTCGAGACCCGCCGCTGGCTGGTGCTCGCGATCCGCTACGGCGTCGGGCGTCCGGATGCGCACGCCGTGCTCGGAGACCTGTTGCGGCACGACAACCTCAAGTACGGTCTGCTCGAGCTGAAGGTCGCGACGTGGCTCAATCCACGCGACTGGCTGGCGCGCCGCGATCTGTTTCTCGGGCTCGTGGCGACGCGGCTCGACGAAAGCGCTGCGACCGAGCTGGCGGTGCTGCGGCGCGTACACCCGACCTGGTCGAGCGACAGCGTGCTTCGCCCGGGACTCGCCGAGTTCGAACGACGCCATCGGGTCGGCGTCGAGCAGGTGGATTTCGGCGTGCCGTCGACGTCCGGAGGCAGACATGAAGCGCGGTGAAGTCCGAATCGAGCGATTCGAGAGCGCGCTGCTGCGCGGCAATGCGTCAGGCGACCCTCATGAGCGAGCGGTGCCGGTCTACCTGCCGCCGTCCTACGCGAACTCGGAGTCACGACGCTATCCAATGGTCTTCGTGCTGACGGGCTTCACCGGCCGTGGTCGCATGTTGCTGAACGACAGCCCGTGGTCACCGGCGCTGCCGGATCGTCTCGATATGCTGATCGCCAATCACGCGTGCGAAGAGATGATCGTGGTGATGCCCGACGCGTTCACCCGCTTCGGCGGCTCTCAGTACCTCAACTCGAGCGCCACCGGCCGCTACGAGGATCACCTCATCGAGGAACTGGTGCCGTGGGCGGACCGGAGCTTTCGCACACTCGCGTCGCCCGCGCATCGCGGCGTGGTCGGCAAGTCGTCGGGCGGCTACGGTGCTCTGGTGCTGGGGATGCGACACCCCGACGTGTTCGGAGCGGTCGCGAGCCATAGCGGGGACGTGTGCTTCGACTACTGCTACCGGCCCGACATCCCGAAAGTCTGTTCGCTGCTCCAGCACGCCGGCGGACTCGCCGCGTTCATGAACGCTTTCGAAGCGAAGCTGCAGAAGAAGCACGACGACTTCACGGTGCTCAACCTGCTCGGCATGGCGGCGGCCTACAGCCCGAACCCCGCGACCCCGCCGTTCGGCTTCGACCTTCCGTTCGATCTGGAGAGCGGCGAGTTCCGAGCCGCGGTCTGGGAGCGATGGCTCGCGCACGATCCGCTGGCGTTGATCGAAGCACACGCCGCGGCGCTGCGTGGCATGCGGCTCGTGTATCTCGACTGCGGGACGCGTGACGAATGGAGTCTGCACCTGGGCGCGCGAATGCTGGCGCGCCGTCTCACCGCGCACGGCGTCGCTCATCAGCATCTCGAGTTCGACGACGCACACATGAACGTGAGCTATCGCTACGACGAGAGCCTGCCGCGCATCGGCCGAGCGTTGACCGCGAACTCGGCATGAGCACGACCGGCCCGTTCGACCCCGCCACGCCGGCCCCACGGGCGGAGTCGACTCCCGCATCGCCGCCGCTCGCATTGCGAGGGCTGGTGCGCCGGTTCGGCAAGTTCACCGCGGTCGATGGTGTGAGTCTCGAAGTGCGCGCGGGCGAGATCGTCGGCTTCCTGGGCCCCAATGGAGCCGGCAAGACCACCTCGCTGCGAATGGCGGCCGGGCTCCTGGCTCCCGACGCGGGCGAGGTCGAGATCGCGGGTCACTCGCTCGAACGATCGCCACTCGAGGCACGCGCGCGCATCGGCTTCGTCCCGGACCGCGCATACCTCTATGAGCGTTTGACCGGCTACGAGTTCCTGGAGTTCGTTGCGGCGCTCTATCAGGTCCCCGCGGACCTCGCGACACGACGCGGCGCCGCGATCCTCGAGCGCTTCGAAATGCGCGAAGCGGCACACGATCCGACCGAGACCTACTCGCACGGAATGCGGCAGAAGCTCGCGGTGACGGCGGCGCTGCTCCACGAGCCGATGCTGTTGCTGCTCGACGAACCGCTCAACGGACTCGATCCGCTCGCCGCCCGCTCGCTCAAGGACCTGTTGCGCGAGCATGCCGCGCGCGGCGGAGGGATCCTGGTCTCGACCCACCTGCTCGACGTGGTCGAGCGGCTGTGCGATCGGGTCGTGATCCTGCATCACGGTCGAGTGGTCGCGGCCGCAACACTCGACGAACTGCGCGGTGCCCACCACCAGGCGACACTCGAAGACGTGTTCCTCGAACTCACGCGCGAGGCACAGGCGACGTGATCGTGGCGCGGGTGCTGCGCTCGCGAATGCGGCGCTTCGTCGCCGCGTTCCGCGTCGGCGGACGCACGCGGCGCGGC
>JABFRW010000042.1 GCA_013140805.1 Candidatus Eisenbacteria bacterium | reverse complement strand
ATCGGGTTCCTGCTGCGCGCCGCCTTCATGCTGCGACCAACGGCCGGCATCCGGTCCCCAGTTCCGATCCGGCAACCTACGACCAGGTGGCCTGGAATCTCGCGCGAGGCCTGGGTTTTTCGCTCGGGTCCGATGGCGCCACCTGGCCGACTGCATTCGTTCCACCGCTGGTGCCGTTTTGGATCAGCCAGATCTATCGCGTCGCGGGACACGATCCGTTCCTTGCGCTGCTGGTGCAGTGTGCGATCGGTGCCCTGGTGCCGCTGCTGATCGGCCGCCTCGCGGCTGCGCTCTACGGCTCGAGCGTGGCGCGCCTGACGGGCTGGATCGTGACTCTGGATCCCCTGCTGATCTTCTTCAGCGGCTACCTCCTCACCGAGACCACGTTCTCGGCCACCCTGGCGCTCGCAATGCTCGCGAGCGTCGCGTGGGTCAAGACGCCGCGCAGCGGACGTGCGGTCGGCGTCGGGCTCCTGTGGGGACTTGCCAGTCTCTCGCGCCCCACCGCACTGCTGCTTCCCGCCGCACTCGCACTCTGGGCGTGGGTCCCGCTCGGTCTGGCGCTGACGCGGGCCGCTCGGATCCGGCAGCTGGCGTTGATGGCGCTCGGACTGGCGGTGGTGGTCGGGCCGTGGACGCTTCGCAACGCGATCGAGCTGCGCGCCTTCGTGCTGATCACGACCGGGCAAGGACGCGCGCTGCTCGACAGCAACAACCCGCTGGTGTGGGACGACCCCGCGCAGCGTGGAAACGCGGTGACCGTTTATCAGCGCGAGCCATGGAGCCGCGCGTTTCGCGGCCGCAGCGAGCCTGAAGTGGATCGGCTCGCGAGCGGATTCGCGATCGAGTATCTGCGCGCGAACGCGTCGCGATGGCCTGCCATGGCGGTTGCGAAGGTGTCCCGCATGTGGCGCGTCACGCGCGAGGGCGGGGCCCGGGACTGGTCAGGCGGCGGAGCGTGGCTCGCGCGCCTGCGGTTCGCCGATCCGCTGTTGCTGTGGTCGCTTCCATTGTTCGCGTGCGCGGTGATCGGCCTCGCGTTCACGGTGCGCGGCCCGCGGCGCTGGTTTCAACTCTCAGCACTCGGACCATTGATCTACTTCACACTGCTCGCGACCCTCTACTGGGGTGCCCTGCGCGTGCGGGTGCCCGTGCAACCGCTGATTGCGATCTACGCCGCGGCGGGCGTCGACGCGCTCGTGAAGCGCGGCCGCGTGCGCGCCAGTGGACTCACCGTGATCGAGGGGCGTTCGGCCGCGGCACGCTGACCGGGCGGCCCTGCCAGGCGGCGAAGGCGCGCGCGATCACGCGCTCGGCCGGCTTGCCGCGCGGCGAGAACGATGGATCGCCGGCCCCCGAAGCGCGAGCGGAGCTGAACCACTTCCACACGTAGACGCCGGCCACCCAGGTTTCCGAGTCGAGCGCATCAACGAGTGCTTCGTAGCACGCGCGCTGAGTCTCGAGATCGGGCGGTCCCGGTCCCTCCTCCCAAGGCTTCACCGCCGCGTTCGGCAGTGAGGGATAGCCGGCCTCCAGCAGCAACACGGGGCGGCCACTCGCGCGGGCCACTTCACGCAGTCGCGCGAGCGCCTTGCGCGCGCCTTCTCGAAGCGTGTTCGGATCGCGCGTCGGTGAAGCGACGAGCGGCTCGTAGAACGACACGCCGATCACATCGACCGCATCCCAGAATGGAAGCGTTCGCACTTCGTCGCCCCAGTTGGCGCCGTAGCTGAGCGTGCCGGTGTAGATCCGCCGTGCGTCGGCGATCAGCCCGCGCCACCGATCCGGAAACGCACTCGAACTGCTCGCCAGCTCGTGCCCCACCACCAGTCCTTCGAGCCGCTCGCGCTGCGCGAGGATCGCGTAGTGCAGCAGGAATTCACGGTAGCCTTCGAAGAACCGTGCCCAGTCGCCGTTGGAGAGCGCCAGTTCACCGACCCAGCCGCGCGTCCAGAGATGCGGCGTGAGCCACACCTTGAGGCCGAGTGCTCGCGCGCGTGCCGCGCACTCGACCAGCGACTCGTCGTTCTCGCCGTCGGGTCGCGCATCGGCGCTCGGCCAGATCTCCGGTGATCCGGTGCCGGGCAGGAAGCCGAACGGTGTCAGCGAGATCCAGTCCACTCCGAGGCCCCGCAAGCGGCCCAGTTCCTCGGCGCACGCGCGCGAAGCGTAGCCCTGTTCGAGGCTCACGCGGTGCGCGAGGCAGGCGCCGCGCTGAAACCCGTCCGCGGCACGCCACGGACGCGGCCCCTCGCGCCGCATCGCCGCGACTCCCGAGCGCGCGAGCGAGTCCGAGATCGCCGCGTAGCGTTTCTCCAGCGCGACCGCCGAGACTCCCGCACGCCGCGCCAGACTGTCGAGCGTGCCGGGCGCCGGCGAGGCGAGCCACGCATTCCAGGCCAGCGGCGCTCGGCGCCCCGCCACCTCGAGCAGCGCTCCGAGCAACACCGCGCGCGCCGGTTCGAGGATCAGCGGCGAGCGCCAGCGCTTCGACACCCGAGCGGCGTCGAACGCGCGCGGCCACACGCGGCCGTGGTAGAGACGGCTCACCGACTGCGCGAGCGGCTCGCCCTCGAAGCGCCGCGCCCACCAGATGCCTCCGGCGCGGAAGAAGCGCGAATCGAGGCGAGCACCTCGCGCCGCCAGTCGCGCCGAAGCGACCGACTCGAGATCGTCGCTGGTACGCGAGGCCGGAAGTGCTGCGTGCGCCACCCCCGCGCGCTCGACGTGTTCGGGTCGCGTGTCACGGGTGAGCAAGCCCTTGTGCTCGAGACTCGAGTAGAGCGTCAGCACGACCGGTCGCTCGGCGGCAGCGCCGAATCCGGCCGCATCGAGTCGAGCGAGCAGCGCTTCCGCGCTCGCGAGTGCACGCGTCGCGCGCGTCGCGTCGCCGGCCGAGCGAACCGTCACCTCACGACCTTCGTAGCGCTTGAGGGAGCGCGCGAATTGCTGGCGCTCGGACAGGAGATCGCGATCCAGGGACGCCGAGTAGGTCCATGGCCGCGGCGTATGGGCAAAGCGACCGGAGCGCAGCAGTTCGCGATCCCGATGGATGCGCCAGTCCTCGTCGCCGAACAGCGGGCCGCCACCGTCGCCGACCGCCTCGGCGGAGTTGCCCGCCAGCAGCAACAGGAACCGCGCGGGCGCGAGCGGGTTCGGATACACCAGGTGCAGCACGTCGCGCGGCTCCCGGTAGCTGCGACCCTGGAAGCAAAATCCCACTGCTTCGAACACCACCGGCAGCGCCGGGGCCAGCCGCGCAGTCCAGCGATTCTCACGCGGCCCGCCGATCAGGAACACCGAGTGCGCCGCGAGGTCTTCACGCGTCGCTTCGAGGTCCGAGATCACGCGCGTGCTGTCGGAGCCGAATAGCCGGCTGGCGATCCGCAGCGCGCGCCTGCGCAACGCCGGAGCGGCGGATGGGTCGGCCGTCCCGTAGACGAAGCGAAACGCGGCGTCACCGCCGAGCAGTGCCTCCATGGCATCTCGCGAGAGTCGCGGAGGCTGCAGTGGCGCGACGGTGTCGGCGGCGCGTCCGAACCCGGGTGCCATCAGGATCGCCACGAGACACACGGCGAGACCCAGGCGCCCGCAGGTCACTGCGGAATGACGCTCGCGACCCGGAATCGGAAGGCGTAGGTGACCGGGCGCCCGTCGATTTCGACCGCCAGGTCGAAGCCGAACTCGCGATCCACGAATTGCACCGCCTGTTCGTCTTCCGGGAACAGTACGCGATGCAGCTGAATGTCGCGTCCACCCGGATCGACCAGCGACGAGATCGGGAACACGTAGTCGCTGTAGCGCTGCAATCCACCGATCTGGGTCGTGGTCTGCGACCGGAATCGGTCGTCCCAGCGCGTGGTGGCGTGCGCGATCTTGTCGGGTCCGCCGGTCGCGCGCAGGAACGCACTGCGCTCCCAGTCGATCACGACCGGACGATTGAGCCGATTCTCGACCTGGAAGTGCACCGCCTCCAGCGTCGGGCGGAAGAAGAACGACAGTTCGCGGTCCTGGAAGTTGAACTGGCTGCTCGCGGGCAGCGTCTGCTTGAAACGGAAAAGGTAGCGATTGTCTCGCGAGCTGATCAGTGCCCCGACCGAGTCGCCCGCACCGGCGACCACGCGCAGGTAGCCGTCTGCGCCGGTCTCGGAAGCACCGGCGCGAGGTGGAAGTGCGGTCTCCGCGGTGGCCGGCGGCACCGACTCCGTGTTCGCGGGCGTCGCAGGCGGCGCGGGGTCGGCCGAGTGGCTCGATGCGCAGCCGATCACGGTCCAGGCGAGCAGTGCGACGCAGAGTCCGCTGCGCAACGAACGCCGGAAGGAATGCATGACCGCAGGTTAACGGCGGTGCGGGCGGGCGGCAAGCCGGGACCCGCACGGCGACCATGCGGCGACCATGCGGCGACCATGTAGCGACCATGTAGCGACCCTGTAGCGACAACTGGATGCGGATTCCGGTAGGGTTACCCGCATGAGTCAGCCGCCGGACCAGGACTACGTGCTCGGCACGCACGACGCCGAGATCGCCCGCCTCGCACTTCAGAATCGGGTATGGCGCGACTGCGTCCTGGCCGGCTTCGACCGCGCGGGCATCGGGCCCGGCGCACGCGTGATCGACGTCGGCGCCGGCCCCGGCTTCGTGACGATGGAGCTTGCGCGCCGCGTGGGACCGAGCGGTCGCGTGATCGGATTCGAGCGTTCCGCGCGGTTCCTCGCACACGCGCGCGCGGCGTGCGAGCGTGAAGGGCTCTCGAATGTCGAGCTGCGCGAAGTTGATCTCGATCAGGTGACCTTCGAGCCGCTCGGCTTCGACGCCTCGTTCTGTCGCTGGGTCGCGGCGTTCGTGACGCGCCCCGATCACCTGATCGACAATCTCTCGCGAGCGCTCGCGCCCGGCGGCCGCGCGATCTTTCACGAGTACGTGGACTACCGCAGCTGGCGCACCTCGCCCGCCTGCCCGGTGCACGAGCGCTTCGTGGGCGAGGTGATCGCGAGCTGGCGAGAGCAGGGCGGCGAGCCCGACATCGCGCAACAATTGCCCGCGCTGCTGCTCGCCCGCGGCTTCCGGCTGCTCCACACCACTCCGCTGGTGTTCTGTACCCGGCCGGGCGACTCGGTGTGGCCGTGGCCTGAGGCGTTCATCTTTACCGGTGCGGAGCGCCTGCGCGAACTGGGACGTGTGGACACGGCATTCGTCGAGGCCTTGCACGAGGAGTACCGGCGCGCTGCGGCGAATCCGGCGACTTTCACGCTCACGCCGCTGGTGCTCGAGATCGTGGCCGAACGCGTCGCGCCCTAGCGGGCTAGAAGCCCGGGAGCGGCCCGGCGTAGCCGGTCAGTTCCACATATCCGAAGCCCCCGACGCGACGCCCCTGCGCGGTTCCTCGCAGCTGCACCGCACCCTCCCAGTACGCGAGTGCGATGGGAGCAGGTGTACGCAGCTCCTGATCGGCGAGGCGCGGCTCGACCGCGAGCTCGAGCTCAAGGGCCGGAATCCGGATGCGCCAGCGGGCCGGATAGCGCCCCCCGCTTTGGCGACTGGCCCAGTGTGCGAGCGTCTCGATTGAAAACTCGCCGCGCTCGAGGTGACGCACTCGGCCGTCGCGCTCGACCAGTGTGCCGCTCGAGAGCGGCTCGATCGAGCCGTCGCGGCGGCGCAGCACGTAAAGCATCAGCTCGCGGCCATCGTCGAGCTGCAGGCTGAACCAGTCCCAGCCGATCTGATCGGGTCCGAGCTGGCTGGTGCCGAACTCGTGGTCCATCCACGACTCGCCGACCACCGGCAGCGTGTCGCCGGCGACGAACAGCCGGCCGCGCGTGGCCAGCCGCGTGATGGAAACATAGTGCGACGCATGGCCCTCGCCCGCCGCCTTGCGGCTCACTCCGTCGCGACCGTGAATCACCGGCGGCTTCAAGGGATCGAGCCGGAGATCGAGTCCGAACGAGTCGGTCGCCGCGCGCACCCGATGCGCGATTCCGTCGGCCGAAAGCTCCGAAGTCCAGTCACCGACCCATGCCCGATAGCGTGCGGTGTCGGCTCCTGCGAGCCCAAGGGCCGGGCGGCTCACGCGCTGAGCGCTCACGTAGCGACGGCCCTCGACGTCGGTGACCGCCAGGTGCGCGAAGTAGACGGTATGCGGGGCCCAGGCCGAGACGCTGGCCGCACGCGTGCGATCGAGGCCCACGCGAAAGATCGTGAGCTGATAGCCGAATGCGCGGCGGCCACTCGCGAGCTGGCCGGTGTAGTACCACCACTCACTCTGGAACTCGGGGTGCGAAGCGTGATCGCGCGGAAACTCGTAACGGCGCCCGGGTGTGGCGAAGCGATATTCACCGGCGTAGCGCAGCGTGGCGGCGGTGCCTGGCGAGTTCACGGCGTGTGCGCGCGTCTCGGCCGGTGCGCGCCCCGGCGGAGAATCCCGCACACCGCACGCGAGACTCCCCGACACCGCGATCATCAGCACGAACGACTTGTGCCGCATCACTCCATCCTCAGCGCTTCGCGCGCCAGACGTCCGGCGGCCAGTCGCGCCGGCAGGAACCCCGCGAGCGTCGAGGTCACGATCATCAGGGTCACGGCCTGCACGAAGATCCACGGATCGAGCGACCAGCGCACCGTCCAGCCGAAGAACTGCTTGTTGATCACGTGCACCAGGATCAGCGCGAGCACCACTCCCGCCGCACAGCCGAGCAGCGCGCCGACCGCACCCAGCAGCCCGCTCTCGACCAGCACCATGGTTCGCACCTGCGAGCGCGCCGCACCGACGGCACGCAGAATGCCGATCTCGCGCGCGCGTTGCAGGATCAGCGCGGTCAGCGAGCCCACCACGCCGAGCACCGAGACGATCACCGCGATCGCCTGCAGCGCCCAGGTGATGCGAAACGTCTGGTCGAAGACCTCGAGCACCCGGGCCCTGAGGGCCTGATTCGGCGTGGCGCTCAGGAACGTGGACGGCCCGGCTGCCGCGAAGATCGCCTGCCGCACCGGTTCGGGATCAGTGCCCGGTGCCAGGTAGAGCGCCAGGCTCTCGGTCCGATCGACGCCCCACAGGCGCGCGAACAGGCGCCGATCCATCAGCACCGCGCCCGCGTCGACGCTGTAGTCGTAGAACACTCCCGCGATCGCCAGTCGCACGCGCCCCGCCGGAACGTCGAGCGTGACGGAGTCTCCGGCCGCGACCCGATGACGATGCGCAAAGCTCTCGGTCACCACGCACGCCGAGGTCGCCAGTGCGCGATCGAACACCGCCCGCGTGTCCGCGTCCACGAACTCGAGGCTGCCGTGATCGCGCTGCACCTCGAAGTCGATCCCGGCCGCCTGCGCGAGCCGTCCACCGACCTCGATCGGCGTGCCGCGATAGGTGTCCATCGCCACGACGCCCGGCAGCGCGCGCAGCTTCGTCAGCAAGTCGAGCGGCAATGCGGTGGCGCTGGCGGACTCGCGATGGCCGACCGGCTCGACGTAGAGATCGCCGCGCAGCGACTGGGTGACCCACTGGTCAACGGTGCGCCGAAAGCTCCCGATCATGACGCTCATCGCGACCGTCATGCCCACGGCGACCAGGATCGCGGCCACCACCACGCTGCTGCGTACCCGGGTTTCGAGCAGGTAGCGGGCGCCCAGCAGCCCCGGCACTCCGAACACCCGACGCGTCGCCCCGGCAAGCGAGCGCATGCCGAGTTCGAGCGCGACGGGCGACAGGCACGCAAAGCCGGCGAGCGCCAGGAACGCGCTCGCAAATCCACCCAGGGGTCGTCGCTCGACGACCGTCCAGCCGGCCGACAATGCGGCAAGTGCGAGCAGCGCGACCGCCGCCAGCGTCGCGTTGCGCAGCGAGGGCGCTCGCGTCACCACGAATGCACCTTCGCGCGCAGCCGTTGCCGGCGGCGTGGTCGCGGCCTCGAGTGCCGGCGCGATCGCCGCGAGCATCGCGCTCGCGACGCCGAGACCCACACCCATCGCCACGATCCAACCGTCGAGCCGCACGCTCGCCGCCTGCCGCACCAGATAGAGC
>JABFRW010000041.1 GCA_013140805.1 Candidatus Eisenbacteria bacterium | reverse complement strand
CTGCTCGCGCGCCTGCAGGCGACTCCGGCGCCGGCCGCCATGCTCGCGCAGAAGCTGCGCGAAGCGTTTTCGCGCGGCTCGCGCAGTGGAGCGGCGGTGCTGGTTGCAGGAGTCGCACTCACGCTGACGCTCGCGGCAGCCGCACCGGTGCTCGCGCAGCAGACCGCGACTTCACCCACGCGGGCCGCAGCACTGGCGCTCGCGAAGCAGGCGGCTGCGGCGGCCACGCCCAACGCGGCGACCGCGCCGGCCGCACTGGCGCCGCGTCCCATCAACACGACCGTGCCGCAGCCTTCGACCTCGGCGCCGACGCTGCGCACCGGTTCGCCGCCGGTGCTCTCGCCGGGAGCTCTGCACATCGTCGTACCTCAGCCGCCTCAAGTGCAGATCTCGATCGGTGACGGCGCGAACGGCGTGCAACTGGACGGCATGGTCGGGCTCGTAGTGTTCCTGGGTGCGCTCACGCTGTTGCCCGCGCTGTTCCTGCTCATGACCAGTTTCACGCGCATTCTGATCGTGCTGCACTTCCTGCGCACCGCACTCGGCACCCAGACCGCGCCACCTACGCAGTTGCTGGTGGCTCTGTCGGTGCTGCTCACCGGCGTGGTCATGCACCCGGTGCTCGATCAGGTGAATCGCGAGGCGATCCAGCCTTACATCGCGGGTCAACTTCCGCAGGCCGACGCCTACACGCGCGGGTTCGGGCCGATGCGCGAGTTCATGCTCTCGAACACGCGCACCCAGGACCTCGAGACGTTCGCCGAGCTCACCGGCGTCGACTCGTCGCTCGCCGTCGAGGAGCTCCCGGTCGTCACGGTGGTCTCGGCATTCGTGACCAGCGAGCTGCGCACCGCCTTCCAGATGGGCTTCGTGATCTTCCTGCCGTTCGTGGTGGTGGATCTGGTGGTCGCCTCGGTCCTCATGAGCCTCGGCATGTTCATGCTGCCGCCCATGATGATCTCGCTGCCGCTCAAGCTGTTGCTGTTCGTGCTCGCAGACGGCTGGGTGCTGGTGGTCCAGAACCTCGTCCAGAGCTTCCGGTGACGCCATGAACTCCTCGTTTGCGGTCGATCTCATTCGGCACTCGCTGACGATGTCGCTCACCGTCGCGGCACCGCTGCTGCTCACCGCGCTGCTGGTCGGCGTGGCGGTCAGCGTGGTGCAGGCCGTGACGCAGCTCCAGGAGCAGACGCTCACGTTCCTGCCCAAGCTGGTGCTGATGGCTTTGGTGTTCGCGATCACGCTGCCGTGGGTGCTCGGAACCCTGGTGGGCTACGTCGTCCAGATGATCCGCAGCCTTCCGAGCCTCGCGGCATGAACGGGCTCGAGGCGTTGTTCGCACCCGATCGATGGCCGGCCTTCGCGTGTGTGAGTGCACGCTTCTCGGGTCTGTTCCTGATCGCGCCGTTGTGGTCGATGGCGAGTGTGCCGCGGCGTGTGCGAGCGGCGGCGATCGTGGTGTTCTCGGCCGCACTGTTGCCGACCTGCCCGCCGCTCTCGACGGCGCCCCATGCGCTCGAACTGCCCATGATGATGGCGGGCGAACTCTCGATCGGAGTGGTGATCGGGCTCTCGGCCGCACTCATCGTGTACGGCGCATCGCTGGCCGGTGAAGTGGTGTCGACGCAGATGGGCCTCTCGCTCGGGCCGGCTCTCGCACCGATGCCGGAGCTCGAATCACCGGGGCTCGCGCAGATTCAATCGTTCCTGGCGCTCGGCATCTACGTGCAGCT
Source organism: Candidatus Eisenbacteria bacterium (assembly GCA_013140805.1). Lineage (NCBI taxonomy): Bacteria > Candidatus Eiseniibacteriota > Candidatus Eiseniibacteriota bacterium. The sequence goes on along the minus strand of JABFRW010000041.1, from coordinate 33,083 downwards.
CGGCGGCCACGTCGCGCTGCTGCGCGGGGTTGCCGAGAGTCTCACGCAGCTGCCGCCCGGAACGCCGCTCGATCCCGGCAACGGTGTCGCGCTGGTGGCGCTGGGCCGCACGCTGTTCGAAGCGGCCGTCGCAACCGCCGCGCCGGTGATCGTCGCGCTGCTGCTGGCCAACGTCGCGCTGGTGGTGTTGAGCCGCGCGGTACCGCACCTGAACGCCATGATGGTCTCGCTGCCGATCTCGACGGCCGTCGGCTTCGTGATCACCGGCGCTCTGCTGCCGTGGACCGCGGGCGCACTCGAGCACGGCTTCTCGAATCTTCCGTTCGCGATCGAACGCAGCGTGGCGGCCCTGACCGCGGGCGGGCACTGAGCCATGGCCGACGGACAGCGCTCCGAACAGGAACGGACCGAAGCCCCGACCGCGAGGCGGCGCGAACAGTCGCGCTCCGAGGGTCAGGTCGCGCGCAGCGCGGAACTGACGGCGGCCGCGTCGCTGCTGGGTGGAGCGGCATTGCTCGCCAGCGGCGGTGCGCGCGAGTTCGCACGTCTGATCGAGTCCACGCTGCACATGAGCGCCTCGGCGATCAGCTCGGATCCCATGACGCTGATGGGCGCCGTGGCGATGCTGCGGGCACTCACGATGCGATTCACTTCGACGCTGTTGCCGTTCGGCGGAGCGCTGGCGGCGATCATCGTGCTGGTGCACCTCGCACAGACGCGCGGCGTGATCTCGATGAAGCCGCTGCTGCCCAAGTTCTCGAATCTGAATCCGCTCCAGGGCGTCCAGCGCTTGCTGCAGCCCGAGGCGCTGTGGACGCTCGCCAAGTCGATCCTCAAGCTGAGCGTCCTGGGGCTCGTCGCGTGGCGCTCGCTCGACCAGACGCGTCCCGAGCTCGCGGTGCTGTCGGGTGCGTCTCCGGCGCAGGTGCTGCAGGTCGCGGGACACGCGCTGATGCGCGTCATGATGAGTTGCGGGCTCGCCTACCTGGTGCTCGCGGCCGCCGACTACGGCATCCAGTGGTGGAAGCACGAGCGCGGGCTGCGCATGAGTCGCGACGAAATCGTGCGCGAGAATCGCGAGGCCGAAGGCGACCCGATGGTCAGGGCGCGCATGCAGTCGGTGGCGCGCGCGCGCGCCCGCCAGCACATGCTGCACGCGGTTCGCACCGCCGACGTGGTGGTGGTGAACCCGGTCCACATCGCGGTGGCTCTGAGCTACGACCCCGACGAAGCGCCGGCACCGCTGGTGGTCGCGATGGGTCAGCGCAAGCTCGCGGTCCGCATCAAGGAGATCGCCCTCAAGGCCAACGTGCCGGTGGTGGAGAACGTGGCCGTGGCGCGCGCGCTGTTCGCGACTGCCAGGGTCGGCCGCATGGTGCCGCCGGTGCTGTTCGGCGCGATCGCCGAAATCCTCGCCTTCGTCTACCGCAAACGGCTCGCTGCCGGCGGCGCGCTTCCGGGACTTGATCGGAGCATTCGATGAGCGCGGTCTCGATGCCGGGCGGCGCCGCCGGCGTGCGCACCTCGCCGGGGGGACGCGCGATCGGCGCGCCTGCGCCGCGCACGGTGCGGCCCGGGAACGGCTTCTCGCTGCCGAAGATCCCGGGCACCGCCGAGACGGTGCTCGCGATCGGTGTGGTCGCGGTGGTGGCGCTGCTGGTGGTGCCGCTTCCGCCGCTGATGCTCGACATCCTGCTCGCCATGAGCCTCGCGCTCTCGCTGGTCGTGATGCTGGTCACGGTCGCGACTCGCGACCCGCTCGAGTTCAGCGTGTTCCCGAGCCTTCTGCTGTTGCTCACGCTGCTGCGACTGGGCCTCAACGTCAGCAGTACCCGACTGATTCTCAGCACCGGCCACGCCGGCGAAGTGATCCGGGCGTTCGGAAACTTCGTGATCGGCGGAAACGTGGTGGTGGGGCTCGTCATCTTCCTGATCCTGGTCGTGATCAACTTCATGGTCATCACCAAGGGTGCGGGACGCATCGCCGAGGTGGCGGCACGTTTCACGTTGGACGCGATGCCCGGCCGCCAGATGAGCATCGACGCGGATCTGAGCGCCGGGCTCATCGACGAACACGAGGCGCGCCGGCGCCGCGAGGAGATCGCCCGCTACGCCGACTTCTACGGCGCGATGGACGGCGCCGCCAAGTTCGTGCGCGGCGACGCGGTCGCGGGGCTCGTGATCACGATCATCAATCTGGTCGGCGGCGTGATCATCGGCATGACGCAGCGCGGGCTCGCGGCCGGCGAGGCGTTCCACACCTACTCGGCGCTCACGATCGGCGACGGACTGGTGACGCAAATCCCGGCGCTGATCGTGAGCACCGCGGCCGGCCTGCTGGTGACCTACGGCTCGGGCGGCGGTTCGATGGCACCGTCGGTCGCGAGCCAGCTCACCCGCAACGTGCGTCCGTTGTGGACCGCATCGGGGATCCTCGGCGTGTTCGCGCTGGTGCCGGGGTTGCCGATGCTGCCGTTCCTCGGGCTCTCCGGAGTTCTCGCCGCGACCGCGTTCGTGCTGCGCAGCCGCCGCGCGACCGAAGCCGCCGAGCTCGCCGAGACCGAGGCCACTGCGAAGGACGCGGCCACGGTCGGCGAGGAGCCGCCCGCGATGTCGGAGATGCTGTCGATCGAGCCGCTCGAAATCGAGATCGGTTACGGGCTGGTGCCGCTCGCCGATGCCGCGCAGGGCGGTGACCTGTTGCAACGCATCGGCGTGCTTCGCAAGCAGATTGCGTTCGAGATCGGACTGCTGGTGCCGCCCACTCGCATCCGCGACAACGTGCAGCTCGGCCACGGCGAGTACGTGATCAAGCTGCGCGGCGCGCGCGTCGGCGGCGGCGATCTGCTGGCGCGCCATCTGTTCGCGCTCGACCTGCGTGGCACCGCGGCGCCGCTCGATGGCGTTCCGGCCGAGGACCCGAGCTTCGGCATGCGCGGGGTGTGGATCGATCCGTCGCAGCGCGTCGAGGCGGAAGCCGCCGGCTACGTGGTGGTGGAACCCGCGACCGTGATGATCACGCATCTGCTCGAAACCATCCGCACCCATGCGGCCGAGCTGCTCACCCGGCAGGGCGTGCGTCAGATGCTCGACGGTTTGAAAGAGACGCATCCGGCGCTGATCGAGGACGTGGTGCCGAACAAGCTGTCGCTCGGCGCGGTGCATCGCGTGCTGCAGCGCCTGCTGCGCGAGGGCGTGGCGGTGCGCGACCTGGTCGTGATTCTCGAGGCGCTGTCCGACGCCGGCGAGCAGACCAAGGATCCGGAAGCGCTCACGGAAGTCGCGCGCCGAGCACTCGGTGCCCAGATCGCTCAGCAGCTCGGCTCGAGCCGTGGACCGGTGCGGGCGCTGGCGGTGGGACCGCGCCTCGAAGTGTCACTGATGCAGCTCTTCACCGCGCGCGCCCGTGAGGGGCAATCACCGCTCGATCCCGCGCAGCTCACGCGGGCGTTGCAATCGCTCACGAACCTCGCGCAGTCGCAGCGCAGCGACGGGCGGCTGCCGCCGCTCGTCACCCCGCCGGCGCTGCGTGTCGGAATCCGCCGTCTGGTCGAACCGCTGCTGCCCCGGTTGCCGGTGATCTCGCTCGCCGAGCTGCCGCCGCAGACCCCGATCGAAACCCTTGCCCTGTGGGAGCTCGAACGTGCCGCCTGAGACCTTTACCGGACCCGAACTCCACACCCTGCTCGCGCGCGCGCGCGCAGCACTGGGGCCTGACGCCATCGTGCTGTCGGTCGGGCGCGAAGGGCGCGAACTCGCGCTGACTGCCGTGCGACCGGGCGATCCCCATGCGTTCGCACCGCGCGCCGGAGTGAAGCGCATCGGCCCGCCGCGCGCGGTCACGCCGGGCGCCGGCGAGTCACGCACGGCCGACTCGCCCCGGCTCTCGCACATCGCACGCGCGTCACTCGCGGCGCGGACGCTGTCACCGCTCGCGCTCGCCGCGCGTCGCGACGAGTTCCCGCCCGTCATCGCGCTGGTCGGCCCGACCGGTGGCGGCAAGACCACCACGCTCGCCAAGCTGGCGAGTCACCCGGACGTGCTGGGCGGACTGGTGGTCGGCGTGCTCGGGCTCGACACCTTCCGGGCGGGCGCGGTCGAGGAGCTGCGCTCGCTGGGCGCGCTGGCGCGCACGCCGGTCGAGTTCGCGCATCGCGCGGAGGACGTTCCGCGCGCGCTCAAGCACCTGCGCCGTTGCGATGTGGTGCTGGTCGACACGCCGGGACGCGGACCGCGCCGGCGCGAGGATCACGACACGCTGCGCGGCTTGTTGCACGTGCTGTATCCACTCGAGACGCACGCCGTGATTCCCGCGGGCCTTTCGCGCGCGGCGGCGGCGGTGGCGCTCGAACGGGTGCGCGACCTGGGCGCAACGCACGTGTTGCCGACCAAGCTCGATGAGCATCCGAACGATCGGATCGCGTTCGAGCTGGCCGAATCGCTGGCGCTGCCGGTCCGCTGGTACGGAGATGGGCAGGAGATCCCTTCGGATCTGCGTGCAATGGGGCTCGAAGGGGCGATGCGCGACGCGCGATCCCCGCGCGGCGCGACCGCGCCGAGCGGAGATCGTTCGGCTTCGGCGGCGAGACTGGAGCTGGTGTCGTGACGCGCGCAGCGGTCGAATACGGAACGCCGTCCGGCGGCGCGCGCGAAACCGCGACCCGACAGGGACGCACGGTGGTGTTCGCGAGCGGGAAGGGTGGCGTCGGCCAGTCGGCGCTCATCGGACTGATGGGCGCGACACTCGCGGCGCGCGGGCTCCGCACGCTGGTGTCGGACGCGGGGCATGCGTTCGGGCACCTTCACCTGCTGCTCGGCGCACGCACGCCGGTGACGCTCGAAGCGGTCCTGACTGCCGAGCGGCGGCCGGGGGAGATGCTCACGCGGGTTCGCGATCACATGTGGTTGCTGCCGGGAGCCGGCGGAGCCGAAGCATTGCGCGGGCTCTCGGCGGTGGATCGTGCGCGGCACGAGCTGCGCATGTCGCACCTTCACGACGCGTTCGATGTCTCGCTGGTCGACGCAGGTCCGGGCCCCGACGACGTGTTGCGCGCCGCCGCGGTGAGAGCCGACCGCGTCGTGCTGGTGCTGATCCCGGAACCGGCCGCGCTGTGCGATGCCTACGTGGTGCTCAAGCTGATCGTGCGAGAGCTTCCCGGGCTCCCGGTCGACGTGCTGGTCAATCGAGTCGCTCACGACGACGAAGCGCGCGATTCGTTCGCGCGCCTCGAGCTCGCGGTCGGCCGCTTCCTCGGCCACCCGATCACCTGGCTCGGTGCGGTGCACGAGCATGCGGCACTCGGACGTGCGGTGCGCCGGCCCGGCGCGCTGCTCGCCGAAGCACCACCCGGACTTGCGATCGCGACCCAAACGCTCGCCACCCGGCTCGGTCTCACGGCCCCGGTGGGAGAGTCGCGATGAATCCGATCACCGACGCGCTGTGGCAGCGCTATCGCGGGAACAACGACCTCACGGCGCGCAGCGCCCTGCTCGCGCACTACCTGGGGCTGGTTCACCGCGCCGCGCACGAATACGTGCGCCGCAGTCCGCGCCACATCGAACTCGGCGATCTGTTGAGCGCCGGCACGGTTGGGCTGGTCCAGGCGCTCGAAGGCTTCGAACCCGCTCGGGGACTGGCATTCAGCACCTACGCGATGCCGCGCATCCGCGGCTCGATCGTCGACGAACTGCGCGCGCAGGACTGGGTGCCCCGCACGGTGCGCGAGCGTCAATCGCTGCTGTCGCGCACGCACGCCAGGCTCGAACAGAAGCTCGGCCGGGCACCTCACCCGCAGGAGATGGCGGATGCGCTCGAAGTGGACCTGGACATGTTCTGGAAGTGGAGTCGCAATTTGCCGGGAGCGCCGATGCTCGCGTTCGACTCGCCGGTCAATGAGGCCGGCAATCGCGCGCCGTTGTCGGAAACACTGGCGGACGAGCGCAACGAGCTGCCGGGTGCTCGCATCGAGCACGCCGAAACGCTGACGTGCCTGCGCGAGGCCTTCGATTCTTTGAGCGAGCGCGATCGCCTGGTGCTCTCGCTGTCGTACTACGAAGGGTTGAGTCACCGCGAGATCGGCGCGGTGCTTCACATCACCGAGTCGCGGGTCTCTCAGATCCGCACCCGAGCGTTGCTGCGGCTGCGCTCGGAAATCGAAATCCGGGAGGCGGCGTGATGAACCGACAATTACTGGCGGCACTCGCGGGCACGGTGGTGATCTTCGCAGCGGCGGGGCTGGTGAGCGGTCACGTCATGGCGGCGCTCTACTCGGCTTCGGCCATGTGGCGATTCCTGCGCTGGCACGGCGCGTCGGTGTCGCTCAACGGCGCCGACCTGCTGGCGATCGCACCGTCGGTGGCCGCCGCACTTCTCGCGGTGCTGGTGTTCGCTCTGATCGCATCGATTCGTCGCACTCACGCGCTCGGACCGGCTCGTTCGACGGTCTCGCGCGACCGTGTGCTGCGCCTGGTACGCGACGGACACTCGGTCGCCTCGATCGCGCGCCGCACGCGGCTGGCTCAGGACGCCGTGCGCATGGTGCTGTGGACGCAGACGCTCGAGCGACCTCGCAAGCGGAAGAGTGCTCCGCAAAACCGGAACAAAGTTCCGGCACACACCGGAGCTCGCCGACCCGAGCCACGGCTCACGCGCGCGCAAGTCGTAGCCAATGCGACCCGAGACGCGCGAGGCACTCAAGGCACATGGATTGCTTGACGCAGTGATGATCTGCCTCACGACGCCGCGAGGGCGTCGACTGCTCACGGAGGAGCCATGCCACTGAACGGCATCGTCAACACCGCCCGCTCGCTCGGGTTCTACCTGCGCCTGCAGGAGGTGACGGCGAACAACCTGGCGAACGCGAACACCGATTCGTTCAAGAGCGATCACCTGAGCGCCGAGCGGCGCCCGGGTGAGCGCTTCCCGGTGCCGGTGCGCACGCTCGACCTGCACCAGGGGGCGTTTCGCGAGACCGGGCGTCCGCTCGACGTGTCGCTCGACGGGCCCGGTTTCTTCGTGGTGGGGACACCCAATGGCGAGCGGCTCACGCGGGGTGGCTCGATGCGACTCGACACGCTCGGCCGGCTCACCGACGTGCACGGCGATCCGCTGCTCGGCATCGAGGGTCCGATCGTGATTCAGGGATCGAAAGTCGAACTCGAAGTGGACGGTACCGTGTGGGTGGACGGCGTCGGCGTCGGTCAACTGCGCCGCGAAACCGTCGCCGAACCGCAGCGATTGCTGAAGGAAGCCGCGGGCCGCTTCGTGCCGGTCGGCGAGCGCGGCATCGCGGACTCCGAAGTGACGCGCGTGCGTCAGGGTGCGGTCGAAGAGCCGAACGTTGATCCGATGTTGTCGATGGTCGACCTGATCGCGATTCAGCGCGCGTATCAGGCCAATGTGGATGCGCTGCGCACGCTGGACAGCGTGCTCGGCACGGTGACGAACGAGGTCGGACGCCTGCCGAACTAGGTCGGTGAGCACAACGCGAGACGCCGCGGGCGTCCGCTCTCAAGGACGGAGCGCAAACCCATGAACTCGAGCCTTCGAACTTCGGCGACCGGAATGATCGCGCAGCAGCGCATGATCGACGTGATCGCCGACAACCTCGCAAACGTGAACACCACCGGCTTCAAACGCAGCCGCGTGAGCTTCGAAGACATGCTCTACGAGACGCTGCAGGGCACTCGCATCGTCAATCAGCCGGGCGCGGAGAACGTCGGTCCGGTGCAGGTCGGCAAGGGCGTGCGGGTGGCGGCGATCCTGCGCCAGCACGGTCAGGGCGCGGTCGAACAGACCGGCCGGCCGCTCGACCTGTCGATCGAAGGCGACGGTTTCCTGCAGGTGAGACGCCCCGACGGCAATACCGCGTACACGCGCGACGGCAATCTGTCGCTGTCGGAGAGCGGTGCCCTGGTGACGAATGGCGGCTACCCGATCGTCCCCGAGATCAACGTGCCGCGCGACTCGGCGCAGGTCTCGATCGGACCGAGCGGAATCGTGAGCGTGATGACGCCGGGTGCGGCGGATCCCGTCGAAGTCGGGCGCATCGAGGTGGCGCGGTTTCTCAATCCCAACGGGCTGCTCGCGATCGGCGAGAACCAGTACCTGCAGACGCCGGCTTCGGGCGATCCGATCGAAGGGCTGCCTCAGGACGAAGGATTCGGCCGCGTGATTCAGGGCTCGCTCGAATCGAGCAACGTGGAAATCGTGCAGGAGATGACCGACATGATCGCGGCGCAGCGCGCCTACGAGATCAACGCCCGCGCGATCCGCGTGGGTGAGGACATGATGCAGGCGACCAGTGACCTCATCCGCTGAAGTGCTCAGAGCGGTGTGCGGGCTCGCGCTCGCCGCGTCACCCGGGGCGGGGCTCGATACGCGACTGGCGCTGCGCATCGCCGACATCTGGCGCGTGCCGGTGTCGCACGTCGCACTCGCGTGGCCCGACTCGGTGGCGCGCGAGGCACTCGACGACCGCTCGGCGTTTCGCCTGCAGGGACGAGGGCGTGACGGCTGGTGGGTGGTGCTCGCGCGCGCCCGTGACGGGCGCTCGAGTGCGGTGCGGCTGCGTGCCGGTGTGCGGCTCGGCGTGTGGGTGGCGGCGCGACCGCTGTCGCCCGGCTCGGTGCTGCAGGACGGCGATGCAAGGCTCGAATCGCGTTTGATGTGGGGCGAACCGCCGACGCACGAGGTGTTGACGCCGGAGCTCGGCAGCGCCGTGCGCTGCGCGATCTCGGCCGGTGAAGCGTTGCGGGCACCGGCGCTGTTGCCGCCGGCGCTGGTCCGCGCCGGAGATGCGGTGCGGGTTTCGTGGTCGCGCCCCGGCGTGGTGATCGAGCGCTCGGGGATCGCGCTCGCGGACGCCGGGCGGGGCGAGAAAGTGCGGGTTCGTGTGGATCATTCGACACTGATGGGAACCGTGAGCGGACGCGGCGAAGTCGCGATCGCGAAGGAGGATTCGTGAACACATCGCGAGCAGTTCGCATGCGGTGGGGCCGCGCGTTCGTATGGGTGGTCACCGTGCTGGGATCGATGTCGCTCGGCGGCATCGCGTTCGCGCAAGACCCGGGTGCAGCGGCGACCGACGCTGCGGCACCGGCCGACACGGCGGTCGCTGCTCCCGTGCGCCCGGCCAAACCCGCGCGCGCGTCGTGGACTTCAGATCGGCTGCCGCTGCGGGTTGGCGACTTGCTCACCATCGTGGTCGACGAACGCACCATGGCGCGGGAGCGTTTCTCCACCGTGGCGACCGCCAAGCGTGAGATGCGCAACGGCTTCAGCCTGAACATGGACACCGGAAGCAATCCCACCACCATGGCGGGGACCCTCAACTCGGGCGCCGACAACAGCTCGCGCGACGTTGGAGAGGCGGGCCGCAGCGGGGACCTGACCGCGGTGGTCACGGTGCGTGTCGAGTCAGTCGAGCCGAATGGCGTCGCACGCGTGACCGGCAACAAGAAGGTCACGGTGGACGGGCGGCTCCAGGAAGTGACGTTGACGGGGCTGGTGCGCGCAGAAGACGTCTCGGCTCGCAATCTGGTCTCGTCGGATCGCATCGCCGAAGCGAATATCACCCTCAAGGGCAAGAAGATCGGACCGCGCAAGGGCATGCTCGGTGGTCTGATCGGGATGATCTGGCCATGAGCCGCGTGATGCCGTTCCGGCTCGAATCTCGCCGCGCCTCACGCGGAGTGCGGCCCTCGCACCGAGGCCGCCACTTCGTGATCGCGACCGCACTCGCGCTGCTCACGGTGTTCGTGGTGCTCGGAGTCGCGCGTGCTGCCTGCGCGGCACCGCGCGTCGCCGACCTCACGCGCCACGCCGGCGACGTGCCGCGTCGACTGGTGGGCTACGGGCTCGTCACCGGGCTCGACGGCAGCGGAGACCGCAGCCTGGGCTCACTTTCGGGCGGCACCCAGACGGTGCGCTCGGTGGTCAATCTGTTGAGACGCTTCGGCGTCGAAGTACCGGCCGAGCAGCTTCGCATTCGAAACGTCGCGGCCGTCCTGGTGACCGCCGAGGTCTCGCCGTGGCTGCGCGCCGGCGGGCGCTTCGACGTGCAGGTATCCGCGATGGGCGATGCGAGTTCACTGCGCGGCGGCGTGCTGTGGACGACCCCGCTCGTCGAAGGCCCCGACTCGCCGGCGATCGCCAGTGCCCAGGGGACGCTGCTGTCGCCCGACGCGCCCAACGGTCGCAGCTACGGCGCGCTGCGCTCCAACTCGGCGCGGGTCAGCGATGGCGGCGTGATCGAGGTGGATCCCGAGGTCGAGGCGCTGGTCGCCGACCGACTGCTGCTGGTGCGTCCCGACGCACGGGTTGCCGAGGCGATCGCACGCGCGATCAATCGCACGTTCGGTGTCGGCACCGCCCGCCCGCTCGATCCCGGCTCGATCTCGCTCCGTGCAGACTCGGTGCGTTCATCGGAACCCATGCGATTCCTGGCAGCGGTCGACACGGTGTCGGTCCCGATGGCGACACCCGCGCGCCTGGTGGTCACCGCGCGCGACGGCACCGTGGTGGCGGGAGGCGAACTTCAGATCGGACCCGCGGTGGTGCATCACCGCAATTTCACGCTGCAGGTCGGCGGAGGAACGGGCACGACGGCCGAGGGCCTGGTGCGCGTGAACGAAGGCTCGCGGGTTCAGGACGTGGTCGCAGGTCTGCACGCCGCGGGCGCGACCGCCGAGGACCTGGTGGCGATCTTCGAAGCGCTTCGTGCCGTCGGCGCGCTCGACGTCGAGCTGGTGGTGCGATGAGCCTGATCGGTCCGGTTGCACCCGCGGGCGTGAGCGCAATGGGAGCCACCCCGACGCGCGACGCGAAGGCGGAAGTCCAGAAGCTCGCGCACCAGCTCGAGAGCGTGTTCATGAACCAGATGTTCCAGGCCATGCGTTCGGCCACCGGATCGCTCGGCGAGGAATCGCAGGACTCCGCTCAGCAGATGTTCCAGTCGATGCTCGATCAGCAGGTCTCGACGCTCGCCGCCGACAAGCTCGACGGCGTGGTGTCGAAGGCGCTGTATCGGCAATTGCTGCGACACCTCGCGCCCGAGGAGGTCGTGAAATGAACATGCCGCCTGCGCCTCCGCCCTTCGAACCCGCACCGCGACCCGCGGTCGCGACCCCGCTGGCCCGCCTGGTCGCGGCCCTCGAACGCGAAAGTACGGCGCTTCGGGAGCTGGCGGCGACGCTCGGTCGCCAGCGCACGCACCTGTCGCGCGACGCGACCGACGAGCTGGAAGCCGAATCCCAGAACGCGACCCGGGTGCTGTCCGCACTCGAGGAGGCGCGCCGTCATCGTGCGGATTGCGTGAGGGGAATGGGCGCCGACCCCGAGGACTCGAAGGCGCTCACGCGCACCGCGGCCGCCGATTCGAGCGGCCGAGTCGCGGCCGCATGTGCGCTGCTGCGCAAAGCTTCAGCCGACGCCGCACGCGAGGCCGCGATCAACAAGAAGGTCATTGCCGCGGCCCAGGAAGCCCATCACTCGTTCATTGCCACGCTGTTTTCCGCCGATACTCCAAGCGTGTACCCCGCCTCGCCCGAGCCGCACGAAGCCTTGGTGAGGCAGGGCGCCCTGTTCGACCGGAGGGCCTGAGATGTCGCTCCAGAGTCTGCTGAGCATCGCTCGCTCCGCCCTGTTCGCGCATCAGCGCGCGATCGAGGTGACGGGTCACAACATCGCGAATGCACAGACGCCCGGCTATTCGCGGCAGCGTCTCGAACTGGTGCAGGCGGTCCCGACACGTACGCCGCAGGGTTACCTGGGTCGTGGTGTCGAGATCGGGGAGTTCATGCGACTGCGCAACACGCTGCTCGACGGTGGCTATCGTCGCAACTCCGGCTCGCTCGGATTCTCGGGACAAATGGCGGGTTCGCTCGGCGCGCTCGAAGGTGCGCTCGGCGCGGCCGGCTCGAGCGGAATCGGCGAATCCATGCAGGAGATGTTCACCGCATTCGGTGAGCTCGCGAACGATCCGGCGAACGTCACCAACCGCACCCAGGTGCTCAACGCGGCGTCACGGTTCGTGAACGAACTGCGTCGCGTCGATGCCGCGATTTCGGGACTCGAAGAGGAGGCGCGCTCGGCCGCGACCGGCGGTGTGCAGCAGGTGAACGACCTGACGCGCCGCATCGCGGCGCTCAACGCGCAGATCGGCGCAGCCGGCCCGGCCGGTTCGGCGCCGGACCTGATGGACCAGCGCGATCGCCTGATCGACGAACTCTCACAGCTCGTCAGCGTGCGTGTGATCGAACGCACCGACGGCACGATCGGGATCCTGGCCGGCAGCACGACGCTGGTCGACAACGCCTCGGCTCGCACGCTGGAAGTGCGTGGCAACGGGAGCGGCGGCTGGCAGATCGGTCTCGTGGGCGGCGCCGCGGTCGACGTCGGCGGCGGCACGCTGAAGGCTGCCGAGACGCTCGCGAACACCACCTACCCGGCGGTTCGCGCCAAGCTCGACGAACTGGTACGAGCGGTCGTGACCGAAACCAACGCGATTCATCAGAACGGCTACACCCAGAATGGCGCAGTGGGCGTGGACTTCTTCGACGGCGCGGGTCTCACCGCCGGAACCATCGAGTTGTCGGCGACGGTCTCGGGAAATCCCAGCATGATCGCGGCGTCCTCGAGCGGCGCCGGTGGCGATGGCGCGATCGCACTTCAGCTCGCGGGTCTTCACAACCTGAGCCTCACCGCATTTGGCGGACGCTCGATGCGTGGCATGTATGGCACGCTGGTGAGCGACGTCGCCATGCAGGTGCGTGGCGCGAGTGACGATGTGGCGACCTGGGACACCCTCGTCACTCAGGCCGACGTGAGGCGCCAGAGCGAGTCCGGCGTGTCGGTCGACGAAGAGATGGTGCTGCTCGTGGGGCAGCAACGCGCCTACCAGGCCGCGGCGCGCCTCGTGAATGTCGCAGACGAGATGATCCAGAGCGTGCTGGACATGGTGTAGGAGACACGTCGCCCTCACGCCGGACTTCTCGTCGCCTGAGGGCCGTCACGCCGGCAGCTCGGCGCGAGATGAGTCAGCGCCCGCCGAACTCGCTCCTCGAGCGACGCCTCGGGGATGGCGTCGCAGCACGCCGCCCCGCGACGCGCCTCTTCCGCGCGAAACCCCAGTCGCCGCAGCCACGGGATCACGTCGTTGTCGGGAGTGGGCGCGGCTGTGTTCGGCTCCGCGGTCGCACGCGGCCCTGCAGTCGCACTCGCTGCGGGCTTTGCTCTCACAGCGCCGCGCTGCGACTTCTCCCGCTTGTCGCGCATGAATGCCACTCCGTACAGCTGCTCGGCCTCGTACTGATTGTGCGCCCGGCAGCGCAGCCGCAGGTTCGCCGCGGTGGTAGTCCCTCCTCGTGCGACCGGCTCGATGTGATCGAATTCCAGGCGCGCTCGCTCCTCGCAGCGCCGCCCGTTCTCACCTACGAACGTGCAGTGGCCGCCATCGCGCAGCCATACCGTCTTCCGCACCGGTGCGGGCACGTAGCGACCCTGCGGCTTGCCGCGTCGAGGACAGGTGCGCGCGGCGGCTCCGAACTTGCGCTGTTCGAGCTGACGCACCAGCGCCTTGAGCGCCCGGTCGAGCACCTGTGCCAGGTCGCCCGAGGGAACCGCATGGTTCAGCAGCGCCTGGGCGTAGCGCAGCTGGTCATGCGTTTCCTTCGCGAGTGTGACCTGCAGCGCATAGCGGTCGGCGGAGAGCGGAGCGACCCTCGCTCGTCCAACCGGGGCTGCAGCCACTGGCGCCGCCAGAAGTGTTTCATTTTGAAGTAGCTCCAGCGCCACCTCGGCAGTGTGTTCGTTCGCGACTCTCGCCATGGGCGGAGCCGGCAACCCCATGGCCTGCAAGCTCGTCGGGAGATCGGGCTGCGGGAAGCGCTCCGCCAGCAGCTGCTCCACTTCTTCCCTGGTCTTATGGGTGGTGACCGCGACGAGTTCTTCCACCGACTCAGGAGTCAGGTGGGTCGCGAGCAGCAGCACGGTGGTGAGATGGATCCGTCCATCGGCGATGGCCGGGAACAGCACCGGGAACTTGCGGGCGATGCGAGCCGCGCGGATGCGTCTCAGCGCCGCGGACTCGGACAGCCGCAGCTCACCCACACAGTAGGCGAGCATCGAGGAGTACGCCGCGGGCCGGTAGAGCTGGCGCACCTCGACTTCGGCGAGATGAGCGAGGAGTGCGGCAGTCGTGACGCGATCGGTGGCGACGAGCGAGGCGAGATCGCGCAGCAGCACCCGATCGGCGAGGTGCGAAAGCGAGTAGGAAGGCATGACGGGTCTCCGCGGCTGTGAGAGTCGCGGGGGCAGGTCTCTTCATATCATGCGTGTTCGCGGCGCAATTGCAGGCCGGCACGGCGCCTCGCGGCGGGTCGCGCGAAAACGATTCAGCGCCGCGCGAGTTGCGTGCAGCTCCGCGCACGTGGCGAGCGCTGGAGCGAGATCAGCAGGCCAGCCGTGCATCGCGGCGATGTCGCGCCCGAAAGTCGTCAAGCGAAATGTTGGGTACGGACCGGGCACACTGGTAACAGATCAGACCGGGGACATGGGTTGCAGCTCACGGGCATCATCGGCGGTTCGAGGAGGACCGCACGGCACGCCCCTACAGCGAGTCCCTTCGCACCATCGCGCCCGACAGCGGCTCCGAGCGATGGCGGCGGCGGATGGTCTCGAGGATGTCGCCGGTGAAGCGCGTACCCGAGGCCAGCAGCTTCACGCCGCCGTCCGAACACAGGTCCTCGGCGAGCACCATGCCTTCCTTGAGCTGAGCGACCGGCAACGTCACCCGGTCCGCGACGAACGTCCCGGCGTCCGGCATTCCCATCAGCGCTCGCAGATGCACGACGACCATCGGGTCGTAGAAGGTCCCGGCGTGCGAGGCGAGTCGCTCGAGTGCGTCGGTGCCGGTGGGATCGTTCGTGGTTTCGAGCATCGCGAGCAGATCGTGAGTCGCTCGCACGATGCGCGACCGGAGCGGGATCTGCCCCTGCAACAGGTGCTGCGGGCCGCCGGTGCCGTCCCAGTTCTCCTGCGTCTCCGACAGCAATTGCGCCGCGTCGGCGAACTCAGACAGGTGCGAGAGCACATTTTGCGCGACCAGAGACATGTGGCCGGGGTCCTCGTCCCTGCGATCTGCGGCATCGATCGCCGCCGGTCCCAGCTCGGCGAGGCGTGCAGCCAGGTGCATGTCACGCCGCAGCCCGAACGGAATGCCGAAACGCTCGGCGAGCCGCGCCGACAGTTCGGCCGCACGACGACCGCGATTGGTGGCTCCGGGGCGCACGTGCTCGATCCACGCCACCAGCAGATCGACCACGCGATCGAGTCGATCGCGCTCGCGCTCCTGCAGCGCTTCGGTCGCGCGATGCGAGCGCTCGAGCGCACGCGCGAGCTGGTGGCGCGCCACCGCAGCGCGCAATCGCGCGAGCACGTCGATGGGGTCGAGCGGCAGGGCGACCAGGTCGTCGGCACCGGCACGCAGCAACGCGGTGCCCTGAGTGGCGTCGCCGAGATTGGCGCCGACCAGCAGTTGCGGGGTAAAGGATCCCGAGGTACGCGCCGCATGCCAGGCTGTCACGGTCTCGGGCGGCAGCGAGCGCGCCACGATCACCACGTCGGCGCGCGAGCGCACTTCACCGCCGTGCGGATCGGTCCACGCGGTTGCGATCGAAAGCTCGAGGTTCTCTTCGCGTTCGAGTGCCCCGCGCAGCAGCGAGCCGTCCTCGTCGACGTCGGGAATCAGCAGCACGCGACACCGCTCGCTCATGGCAGATGACCTCCGGAGTCGGGTGCGCTCGGAGCTTCGAGCCGTGCGCGCTCGGCTGCCGCACGCGCTGCCTCGCGATTCGCCGCGGCACGTTCGGCCGCGGCCCGCAGGGCTCCGGCGGGAATAGGCCGAATGGTCACGGCCTGCGAAGCGCCCGCCACGCGATTGCCTGCCACATCGGTTGCCGGGGCATCGACGGCGGAGTCACCGGCCGCGAGATCGGTGAGTTCTCCTTCGCCCACCACCGGTTCGCCGAGCATCACGAGAATCGAGATGCGTCGATTGCGTGCCGCGAACGGATGCTCCGGATCGCGCGGCTGACGGTCCGCCAGCCCCCGCACTTCGGCGATGCGAGCGGCCGGTACGCCGTTCGACGTCAGGATGCGGCGCGCGGCATTCGCGCGGTCGGCGCTCAACTCCCAATTGCCGTAGGGCCCGGATCTGGAATACGGCCGTGCGTCGGTGTGCCCTTCGATGCGCAGCGGATTCGGCAGCTTGCCGAGCTGCTCGCCCAGCACCGCGATCGCCTTCTGACCCCTCGCGCTCGGCGTCGGGACGCCGGTCTCGAAGAACACGCCGATCGAGTCCTCGAGCAGTTCGATCTGAAGGCCGTCGTTGGTGAGCGTGATCTCGACGTTCTTCATCACCTCGGTCAGTTCCGGCACGCCTTCGAGTTCGTGCTTCAGCTCCTCGGACAGGCGCGTGAGGCGATTGCGACGCAGGTCGATGACGTCCGCGGGACTCAGAGGGCGCACCTGCGCCGCCTGCGCGCCCTCACCGGGAAGGATCGAGCTGCCGAACTCGTCGGCCCGGCCGAGCGGGTCCTGGAAGTAGCCGGCGATCGCCGACTTCACGTCCGAACTCTGATTCACGAGCCACAGCACCAGGAACAGCGCGAACATCGCGGTCATGAAGTCCGCGAACGCCACCTTCCAGGCACCACCATGGTGTCCGCCCGCATGACCCCGCTTCTTGATGATGATGCGAACCGGGATTTCGCGATCCTTGTTCATGGCTCACGCCCCCGGTCAGCTCTTCGCCTTGCCCTTGACCGACTGCTCCATCTCGGTGAAGGACGGGCGCTGATCGGCGAAGATCGCGCGGCGCGCGAATTCGACCGCCACGATCGGCGAGAAACCCTTGGCGAAAGCGACCACGCCGGCCTTGAGCACGTTGTAGAAGCGCGTCTCGGCCTGGTTCACAGCCTCCATTCCGGACGACAGCGGTCCGAGGAATCCGTACGCCAGCAGCACACCGAGGAAAGTTCCGGTGAGTGCCGCTGCGACGTGGTGACCGATCTCCTCGACCGGTCCCGCGATCGATCCCATCGTGACGACGATGCCGAGCACGGCAGCCACGATGCCGATGCCAGGCAGCGCGTCGCCGACCTTCTGCAGGGCCGAGACCGGACGCGTTTCGGCTTCGTGATGGACCTCGATCTCGCCGTCCATCAACGATTCGAGGTCGTAAGGCGGCACGCTGCCCATCAGGACCAGTCGCAACGAGTCGCTGAGGAACTCCATCGCATGATGCTGTTTGAGAATCGCCGGATACTTCTTGAAAACCGGACTCTTGTCGGGGTTCTCGATGTGCGACTCGATCGCCACCAGCCCGTCGCGTCGCGCGGTCTGGAACAGCTCGAACAGCAGCTTGAGTGCGTCGAGGTACAGCCCCTTGTTGAACGGCGAGGGCGAGAACAGGTTGATGACGCGGTTGACCATCCGCATCAACACTTCGAGCGGCGTCGAGATGAACACGGTGCCGAGTGCGGTGCCGCAGATCACGATGATCTCGGAGACCTGGAACAGCACCGGAATGCTGCCGCCCGCGATCGTGAAGCCGCCGAGCACCGATCCGATGACGATCACGAGGCCGATGATGGTGAACATGACGAGATGGAGCTCCGCGAGCTAGGCCGCGAGTCGCTTTTGCTCGAGCTGTCCGGACAGGCTCAACGCGGCGACGCGGTAGGACTCCGACATGGTCGGGAAGTTGAAGATGTTGTCGATCAGGGCGTCCACGCCGAGCCCGCCGAGGATCGCCATCTGCGCGACATGGATGTAGTCGGTCACGTTCTCGCCCGCCATGTGCGCACCCACGATGCGCCCGTCGGGAGCGGCCACCAGCTTGAGGAATCCCGAGGTGTCGCCCGAGATCCAGCCGCGCGCCACTTCGGAGAACTTGGCGCGGCCGACCACCACGTCGCCGAACTTGGCCAGCGCTTCGGCTTCGGTCATGCCGACGGTGGCGAGTTCGGGAATGGTGTAGATGCCCACTGGAACCACCGGCTCGGTGGCCGGATGCGGAAGGCCGAGCGCGTGACGTGCGGCGCGGCGGCCCTGCTCCATCGCGGTGGCGGCGAGGGCCGGGGGTCCGATCACGTCGCCGACCGCGTAGATGTGCGGCGCCGAAGTCTGGAAGAACTCGTTGACGGGGATGTGTCCGCGCGCCGACAGCGCGATGCCGGCGGCCGAGAGGTGCAGTTCGCGCACCGCGGCCACGCGCCCCACGGCACACAACGCCTTCTGGGCCTTGACCACGCGGCCGTCATCGAGCGTCACGGTGACGCCCTGCAGCGGATCGACCTCGAAGCGCGCGATCGAGCGACCACCCAGGTAGGTGCCACCGCGCTGCTCGAAGTCGTCGACGAATGCACGCGAGAGCTCGGGTTCGAGGAACGCCAGCGGCCGCGGCGCCTTGTCGATGATCGTGACGGCCACGTCGAGTGCGGTGAAGATCGAGGCGAATTCGCTCGCGATCACCCCGCCGCCCAGCACCACCATCGAAGTCGGCAGGTACGCCATCGAGAGCACGGAATCGCTGTCGAGCACGTGATCGTGATCGACCGGAATGTCATCGGGCGTCCGCGGTCGCGAGCCGGTCGCGATCACGAACGCGTTCGCCTGAATCGTGCGGCGCGAACCGCCCGGCAGTCGCACTTCGAGCGTGTGCGGATCGGTGAAGCGGGCGAGCCCGTGCAGCCAGTCGACGCCGTTGCGCTCGAGTTGATTGCCGATGAAGCGCTCGTGCGCGTTGCAGACTTCGCGCTGACGCTGGAGCATGAGTTCGACGCGCAGGTTTGCCGGCAACGGCCGGCGGAAGTCGACCGTCGATCGCATCCGCAGGCCCGCGAGGGCAGCGGCGGTCTCCCGCAGTGTCTTGCTCGGAATCGTGCCGCGGTGAACGCACTCGCCGCCGATCGCGCTGCCGCGTTCGACGACCAGCGCTCGAAAGCCCGCCTTCGAGGTCTGGATCGCCGCCTTCTGACCTGCGGGGCCGCCGCCGATCACCACCACGTCGAAACGTCCTGAGGTGTCGATCACGGCATTGCCTCCACGGCAGAGTGCACGTCGTCACGACGCTCGGCGAGCGCCTCGAGGTCCTCGACATAGAGGTCGAGCACATCGACCGACGGATGAGCGATATGGGAGATGTTCGTGAAACTGGAATCCGAAACCACGTGCGCGAAGTGATTCGCGAGTGCCACCGTGTGCACCTCGGACGGATGTGAAGGCGCGTTCTCGGGGTGGTGATGGTGCGCGATCGCGATCGCGATCCACTCGGCCAGATTCCAGCGCTCGGCCAGCAGGCCGCCGATCTCGCCGTGCATGTCTTCGACCACCCTGCGCGTGACCTCGATCGGAATCGCATGCCGCGCGTGCGCGTTGTCCTGCGCGATCAGATGGTGGAGCACCGGCTTTCCGACATCGTGCAGCAGTCCGGCCAGGAATGCGCCTTCGACACTGTGGCGGCGATAGCGCGCGATCTCGCGTGCCCAGTTCGCGCAGCATGCGGAGTGGCGCCACAGCTCCTCGATCGAGACTTCCTCCGGAGCGTTGGTGAACAGCGTGGTGCGCATGACCGCGGCCGCCGCGATTTCGCCGACCGTCGAGATCCCGAGCCGGCCGACCGCGTGGGGCAGCGAAACGATCGCGGCGCCGCGCGAGTAGAGCGCGCTGTTCGCGATCCGCAGCACGTTCGCGGTCAACGCGGGGTCGCGCTGCATGATCTGCGCGACTTCGCGGGTACCGCTCTCGTCGCGACGACACGCGGCGAGCACTGCCGTGGCCGTCTCCGGCAGCAGCGGCAGTTCGATGGGGCCGGACTCCAGGCGCGCGCGCAACGCCGACGCGAGCGAGTCCTCATCCATGGGGACAGGAAGCGGGGTGGCGGACGACATGAATTCCTCGAGGGACCCGGGGTGGACCGGCTGACAGGTCCAAGTGTCGGCCGCCGCGCCCGGAGTTTGAGGGGGCACGTTCAATTGAGAGCACTTCCGGCCGACACTTTGCCCCGAAGCCGCCCTCTGCGCGGTTTCGAGTTGTTTCATGCCGAGCACGGAAGCCGGCGAGCGGAGCCCCTGCGGCCGCCACCTAGGGAGGGGAGTCGTGCCCAACGCCGAACTGGATGCGTTCGAGTCGAAGCTGCTGGCCGAGGGCATCGTCAGCGAAGTCCAGCTGGCGCGCGCGCGCCGCGTCTCGGCCCATCTGAAGCAGCCGAAGTCGCCGGTCGAGATCCTGGTTTCGACCGGACAGCTGGCACGCTCCGAGTACGAACGCGTGTTGCGCGTGCATCAGGCGACGCTCTCGCTCGACGAGATCCTGGTCGCCAATCGAGCGCTCGACCCCGAGGGCCGCGCCGCTTACCAGCTGGCGCGATCGCAGAATCCCGACGGATCCGAGCGTGAGGTGCTGGTCGGCCGGCGCCTCGTGACCGAGGCGCAGTTCATGAACGCGGTCTCGCTCAAGCACGACCTCCCGATCGTCGAGCCCGATGCCGGACTCGTGGATCCGGCGCTGCTCGCCGACGTCTCGGTGCCGTACCTGGTTCGCAATCGGGTCCTGCCACTGCGGGTCGCCGACGAGGAGCTGTCGGTCGCCATGTCCGATCCGCTCGATGTCGCGTGCGTGGCCGAACTCGAGCGCATCTATCGCATGCCGGTGCGCCCCTGTCTCGCCGCCGAAGAGAAGATCGTCGCGACGCTCAAAACGGTGGAGCGCCTGCGCGACGGCCACGTGCCCGCGGCCGGGACCACGCTCCAGTACCGCGAGATCCGCGAGACCACCAGCGACGATCCATCGGGCCGTGGCGCGATCGGAATTCTCGACGATCTGCTGATGCGCGCGATCCAGATGCGTGCCAGCGATCTGCACGTCGAACCGCTCGAGCGCACGGTGCGCGTGCGGGTGCGAGTCGACGGCGTCATGCAGACGCTCACCGGACTGCCCGCCGCGTTCGCGCCGCAGCTCATCTCGCGCATCAAGGTGCTGGCCGACGCCGACATCGCCGAACGGCGCCTGCATCAGGACGGCCGCTTCCGCGTCAAGCTCGACGGCGGCGAGATCGACATTCGTGTTTCGACCTACGCCAGCATGTTCGGCGAGACCGCGGTGCTGCGACTGCTCGATCGCCGTCGCGGGCTGGTGTCGCTCGAGGATCTCGGCTTCGAGGCGCGGCCGCTCTCGATGTTGCGCGACGTCGTGTTGCGCGCGAACGCGGGCTGCATCCTGGTGACCGGCCCGACCGGCAGCGGCAAGACCACGACGCTCTACTCGTTCGTGGACTACGTGAATGATCCGGGCATCAAGGTGATCAGCGCCGAGGACCCGGTGGAATACATGATCCCCGGCGTGGCGCAGTGCTCGATCAACAGCAAGACCGGGCCGACCTTCGCGCAATCGCTGCGCGCGATCGTGCGCCAGGATCCCGACATCATCGTGGTCGGCGAGATCCGAGACGGCGAAACCGCCGCACTGGCGGTCGAGGCGGCGCTCACCGGTCATCAGGTGTTCTCGACGCTTCACACCGAAGACGCGGTCGGGGCGCTCATCCGCCTGATCGACCTCGGAGTCGAGCCCTACCTCGTGTCTTCGACGATCAGTGCGATCGTGGCCCAGCGGCTGGTGCGGCGCGTGTGTCCGAACTGCACCTCGCCGGTCGAGCCGTTGCGCGAGGATCTGCGCTATCTCGACATCGAACGCGCCGACCTCGCCGGTCTCAGCCTGATGGCCGGCCGCGGATGCGCCAATTGCAACGGCACCGGATACAAGGGTCGCGTCGCGATCCACGAGGTGCTGGTGCCGAGCGACGACCTGCGCGATGCGGTGCTGCGTCGCGCCGCGTCGCGTGAATTGCGTTCGCTGGCGCGCCACCTTCCGGTGTTCTCGACCCTTCAGGAGTCCGGAGTCATGCGGGCGCTGCAGGGGGACACCTCGCTGTCCGAAATCGTCGCGAATGCGCCGCGCGACCCGGACGCTCGACGCCCCACTGTGCTGCTCGAACTCATCCGCTCCGGAGGCCCTCGATGACTGCTCGCAAAGATGCCGACACACTGACGCTGGTCGAGCGCGTCCGCTCGCTCACCACGTCGGGGCGTTTCGGATTGCCACCGCTACCCGAGATCGCGCAGCGGCTGCTCGAGCTGCTGCAGAACGAGAATTCCGCGGATCCGCGCGGAGTGGCGGAACTGATTCAGAACGACCCGGCACTCGCCTCGTCGGTGCTGCGGCTCGCGAACTCCGCATCGTTCGGCGGCCTGCGTGCGGTGCAGGACCTGAGCGAGTCGGTCGCACGCCTCGGCCTGCGGCAGATCACCTCGCTCGTCACCGTGAGCGTTCAACGCGATCAGTTCGTCTCGTCGGATCCGCGCCGTGCCGAGCTGCTGCATCGCCTGTGGGACCAGTCGATCGCCACCGCAGTGGCCGCGCGTCAGCTCGCGGTGCGAGCGGGGGAAGAGCGGACCGAGGCGTTTCTCGCCGGGCTCCTTCACGACAGCGGCTGCCTGCTGGTGCTCAAGGCGGTCGACGAGCTGGAACGCGAGGGCGAGGCGCCGATCACCACCACGACGGTCGATGAGCTGTTCGACGCGCTGCACACCGAGCTCGGCGAACGGGTCCTGCGCGAATGGCGGATTCCGGAGCCGATCTGCGTGGTCGCGCGTCGCCATCACGATCCGACCGACGCCGCGCTCGATCGGCTCACCCTACGCGTGCAGGCCGCCGATGCGATCGCACGCAAGATCGGTCTCCACCTGCACCCCGAGCCGGACCTGGATCTGACGCTCGTTCCGGCGGTCGACCACTGCGGGCTCGACGAGCTGGAGCTGGCGGAGTTGCTGGTGGACATCGAGGACGAGGTGCAACAGGTCAAGACGCTGTTCTAGCCGCGAGTCGGCGCGAACCCCATCACCAGGCAAAAAACGACGGCCCCGGAGCGTGAGTCCCGGGGCCGTCGATCGTACAAATGGAGCCGCCTACTTGAGTGCCAGCTCCTTCATTGCCTTGGCGATCCGGAACTTGAGCACGGTCTTCGCCGGAATCTTGATCGCTTCGCCGGTCTGCGGGTTGCGACCCATGCGGGCCTTGCGCTTCACGACCACGAGCTTGCCGACGCCCGGGAACACGAAGCCATTCTTCGCCTGCTTGGCGGCCAGCGTCGCGAGCTCTTCGAGAATCGCGGTGCCGGTCTTCTTCGTGAGCTCAAATTTGGTCGCGATGTGAGCGGCGATCTGCGACTTCGTCATCATCTTTGCCATCAGTGACGCTCTCCTTCCTGTCCTTGGAAATGGTACGAGCCTCAGGGACGGATCAGCGCTCTGTGCGCCTTCCCTGCGTGTGTATAGCAGCGCCGTGCATGATTTCAAAGGGATTTCTCGCGCCCACCCGCGTTCCGGCCGCGTCCAGAGCGGTCGGAAACGTTGCAACATCCGGGCCGCTCCAACCGCGGTCGGAAATGCCCTCACATGGCCCGCGACCGCGATACATGCGGCTGCGCCGCCAAGTCGCTGCAACACTTCAACGAAGCTTCACCACCCGAGTGGTTCGCGTCTCACCACCGGCGCGGGTCGCGCGCACGAAGTAAACCCCGGCAGAGACCGGGCGGCCCGCATCGTCGCGACCGTTCCACTCGATCGCATGACGGCCGGCCGCGAGCGAGCCGCGATGCAGTTCCCGGATCGCGCGCCCCGCGCCGTCGAACGCTCGCACCTGGGCGACGGTCGTGCTCGGCAGTTCCAGTTCGATGCGGGTGAGGCCGCGGAACGGATTGGGAGTCGCGGAGCCGAGCGCGAAGCGCCCGCGCTCGCCACGTGACGCGACCTCGACCGGCAGCTCGGCGAGCGCCAGCGACCAGCTCGAGCGTCCGTGAGTGAACGCCACCAGCTTGCGAGTGAAGGGCTCGAGCGCCAGGTCGAACACGGTCTGCACCGGCATTCCCTGACCGAGCGGATACCAGGTCGTGCCTCGATTCGCCGTGGTATAGACCCCGACGTCGGTGGCGAGGAACAGGCGCTGGGGATTCGCGGGGTCGACCAGCAGGTCGTTCGCGGGCACGTCCGGCAGGTCGGCCGCGATGTCGCTCCAGCTCGCGCCGCGATTGGTGCTGCGATGGACGTGCGCCAGGTGCTCGTCCTGGCCGAAGCCCGAATGCGTCACGTACACCACGTTCGAATCCGCCGGATCCGCGGTGACGCGGGTGACCCATCGGATCGGCAGCCCGGCGGTGATCTCGGTCCAGCCGGTACCGCCGTTCGAAGAGCGCCAGACGCGGCCGTCGTCCGTACCCGCGTAGTAGAGGTGGGGGGTGACCGGCGAGATGTCGAGCGTCGTCAGGGTGCTGAAGGACAGCAACGAGGTGGTGTTGTTGCGCGTCAGGTCGGAGCTCACCACCGAATAGCTGATGCCGTTGTCGGTGCTCTTGTAGACGCGCTGGCTTCCAAGCAGCAGCACGTTGTGATCGTGCGGGCTCATCACGGCGGGCGTGCTCCAGTTGAAGCGATCGGAGATGAAGAGGCCGGAAGGTCCGATGAACGAGCCAGAGAAGCCGAAGTTCGTGGACCGCAGCAAACCCGCGCCTCCCGACGCGTACTGAGACTCCGCGAACACGATCGCGTTGTTGGTCGGATCGACCAGCACGTAGAAGCCGTCTCCCCCGAGCATCGGCAGCCAGTCGTTGGTGGCGCCGGTCGGAGTACGGATCGAATTGTTGTCCTGGGTGCCACCGAACAGGCGTTCGGGAAAGAACGGATCGATGGTGCCGGCGTAGAACTGCGTGATCGGCAGGTCGAGCGACTTGGTCCAGTTGGCGCCGGAGTTGATGCTCGAGAAGAATCCGCCGTCGTTGCCCAGGTAGAGTTGCGCGGGATTCGCGGGATCGATCCACAGCGCGTGCTGATCGACGTGCGCGGAACCGGTGCGGTTCACCCACGTCACGCCGCCGTCGGTGGAACGCAGAAAGTTCACGCCCGTTGCATAGACGATGCTGGGATTGGTCGGCGTCACCACGGTCTCGCCGAAGTACCAGCCGAAGCCGCCGAACGCATTGAGAAACGCCGCACCGGTGTCGCGGCGCGTCCAGCTCTCACCCGCGTCGGTGGTGCGATAGAAGCCGAGACCGTTGTAGCCGAGCGCCGCACCCTGGATGATCTGCGCGTAGAGCGTCGAGGGACTCGATGCCGCGATCGCAAGCCCGATGCGGCCCACGTCGTCGGACGGCGCCGGCAGTCCGTTCTGGAGCCGGGTCCAGGTGGTGCCGAAATTGGTGCTTCGCCAGATCCCGCAACTCGGGCCGAAGGCGCGGCGATAGGTGAAGTGGCGTACCCGCTCCCAGGTTGCGCAGTAGACCGTTTCAGGATGCGCGGGATTGATCGCGATGTCGATCACCCCGGTGCTGTCGTTGAGGAACAGGGTCTTGGACCAGCTCGCCCCGCCGTCCTCGCTGCGATAGAGCCCGCGGTCCGAGTTGGTCGAGAACTGGGTTCCCATCGCCGCCACGTAGACCCGATTGGGATTCGACGGGTCGACCTCGATCGCGCCGATACGGCGCGTCTCCGCGAGGCCGAGCGGCTGCCAGCTGGTGCCGGCGTTCGTGCTCTTGAACACACCGGCGCCGTCGTAGGAATCGACCGCCGAGTTCGCTTCGCCGGTCCCCACGTACAGCACGTTGGCGTCGGAGGGATCCAGCTCGAGTGCCCCGATCGAGTAGATGCCGAACTCGTCGAAGATCGGCGTCCAGTTCACACCTGCGTTGACCGACTTGAAGACGCCGCCGTTGGCTGCGCCGAGATAGACATTCGCTCCGCCCGGTGCGACCGCGAGCGCAGTGACGCGCCCGCCGATGTTGTAGGGCCCGCTGCTGGTCCAGTTCAAGCTGGCGGCGATGCGATCGCCACCGGCCTTGTTCGGCAGGCCGGCGCGATCCTGCCGCGCACGAGCGACCGCGGCGTGCCACTTCTCCTGCGGGATCTCGGCGTACGGCCACGCGCGCTGCAGCGCGAACCACTCGCCGGGGTATTGCCCGCCCTCGTCCTTCCCGCCTTTGTCGGCGCGCTCGGCGTGCATGGCGCTCGGACGCGAGGCTGGAAGCAGGCGCGGGCCGAGCCAGATCGCCGCGACGCCGAGCACGGCGAGCGCGGCCGACCACAACCGAAACCGAGTCGAGCGATGCGTCATGCGGACTCCGAAGGTGCGTGGGGCAACGAAGGGGCGCCCCGTTTCGGAGCGACCCCTCGATTCGACTCGGTGAGGAGCGAGGCGGCTACTTTCCGCCCTTCGCCTTCGCGGCTTCCGCTTCCTGCCGCGCGGTCCAGGGAGGCGTGATCTTGTTCATGCGCGCATACGCGATCGACTGACCGAGGTGCTCGTGGCAGTGCGACAGCACCAGCATGTAGGCGCCACGCGCCGTGGTCTTCATGCCGAACAGGTCGACCGGCTTTTCCAGGTCGGCGTCGGATGCATTCACGACCGCGGCCTTCACGTGCACGAACGACTCCTTGAGCGCCTTCTGAATGTCGGCCTTCTTGGTCAGCGAGCCTTCGTACTTCATGAAGTCGAAGCCCGCCGGCGGCGCCACGCCCATGAACGACGGAATGCCGAAGTTCGCCGCCGCGACGTGCATGAACACCTGGCCGGTCGAGCGCACGCCCTTGCCGGGCGTCCACGCGTAGCCCTTCTCCGGCGTCGCTTCGGCGAGATCGTTGAGCTTGCTCTCGGCGTCGCTGATCCACATCAGCATCTCGCCCTTGACGCCCGCAGGCATCTCGGCGCCACCCATGTGCGAGTCGGCGAATGCGGGGGCGGCGATGAGCGAGAGCGCGGTACACGCGGTGAGGAAACGGACGAATCGATGCATGAAACCCTCCTGGTCGATGCGGGGATGAGCGCGGCGCCGACCACGGCGCCGCGGCGGGAGTGGGAATGAGGCGCAGTCTAGCGCACGTGGGTCGTCCGTTGCGCGAGCGGGATCACCAGCTTGAGGGCACTGTGGGTGGGCGAGAACGCGACGACTTTGACGTCCACGAGTCGCGCCCGCAGGGCGGCCGCGCGTACGTGGTCTTCGTTGAGCTCGCGCCGGCCCTTCGCCCACACCACCCAGACGCCGCCGGCCGCGGCGATCGCCTCACGCAGTGTGGTGAGCCGCGCAAGATCCGCGAGCCGCTCGACGCCGAGGAACACCAGGTCGCTGCCGGACTTGACGCGTCCGCGCGACACCGTGGCCGCGCGTGCGCTGAGATCGGCGAGGAATCCGGCATCGCTTACGCCGATCACCGCGACCGTGTGCGCAGGCTTGACCCCGAGCTTGTCGAGCACCGACTTCGGGTTGCGAATGCGGTCGGCCCAGCGCTCCGCCTCGTCACCGAGTTCCAACGACAGCACTCCCTCGGGAGTGTCGAGCTTGAGCATTCCCGCTCTCACGGTGATCCCTCGCAGCGTCGAGAACGCCGCGCGGACCCGGAACTCGCCGCGAAAGATCAGCTCGCTGCTCTCGAGCAGCGCGCGTCCCTGGGATCGCTGGCGCCGCCACACCGCGGTGCACGCCTTCTCACGCCCCACGCGAAACAGCTCCTCTCTCGCTCGCCTGTTTGACCTCACGCGACCGTTTGGCCGGCGTCACTCGCTTGACGCGAATTCGCTCGGCGCCCGTGAAGGTGGCGAGCGCGCCCACGGCCTCTCCGAGTCCCGAGATCACGGCGGCCGCCGTGACGTTTCCCCAGCCGGCGGCGGGCGGCTCGCCGTGCGTCACCGCCCACGGCTCGAGATGCACGTGAACCAGTTCGAGCAGGCGCGTGGCGCGATGGTTCTTGGCATCGACGCGTCCGACCAGCTGACCGTCGTGAAGAATCGGCAGCGAGTAGTAACCGTGCACGCGTTTGTGCCCCGGCGTGTAGACCTCGAGCGTGTAGTCGAAGCCGAACAGCTTGCGCGTGCGATCGCGATGCCACAGGAACGAGTCGAACGGCGACAGCAGCGTGGTGCCCGTCGAGGCCACGCCCCGGCGCCCCGCACGCGCGAGCGCCGGCAGATCGGCAGCCAGCGCGTACCAGCGCGTCGCGCCCGCTGCGCGCGTTGCCGCACTGCGCACCCGCAGCTCCACGACTTCGCCGCTCTTCCGCATCGAATCGAGCGCGCGGCGTCGAACGGTGGCCGGAGTGCGCGGAAACGTCAGATAGAGTCGCAGGTCGGTCTCGGTCGCTGCACCCATCGCAAGCAGCGAGCGTCGGATGCGCCAGCGCTGAAACTCCTCGGAGTCGGGCGGCGAGACGGTCGCGATCTCGGGCAGCACGCGCTCGGCCAGGTGATAGCGCTTGTGAAAGTGCCGGCGCGAGTGCACCAGCGTCGTGCCGGTCATCCACAGATAGTCGAGCGCGTGGGTGGTGGGCTTCCAGTTCCACCACCCGGCGGCACCGCCACTCTTGCCCTCACCGAAATCGGCACTCCCGAGCGGGCCGCCGGCGCGCAACTCGGCTTCGACCTGGCGCAGGATCGGTTCGTTCTTCTGCAACCACGTGACCCACCCGCGCGACGTGACGCTGTAGTCGAGCATCGCGCGTCGCCATCCGGCGAGATCGCCTCGGCTCACCAGGCACGCGGCATGAGCCCAGTAGTCGAACAGCAGACGGCGGCGGTAGACGAGCCGATCGAGTCGCTCGCGGTCGTAGGGCCCGAAACGGCTGAACAGCGTGAGGTAGTGCGCGCGTTCGATGACGTTGATCGAATCGAGCTGCAATCCGCCCACCGCTTCGACGAACTGCACCAGCCGTCGAGGCGAGAGCGATCGTGCGCGTGGTCGCTTGAGGTGCTGACGCTCCAGGAACAGCGCGGCGACCGCCTTGAGCGAGACCTCGGGGATCGCGCTCATCGCCCCGGCACCGGTTGGGCGTCTCCGAGGTAGGTCGCAAGTTGCGGCAGCGTGGCCGGAAACGAGCGCGACAGCTCGGCGATGCGCCTCAAGGCGTCCTCGCGCTCGACGCCGTCGAGCACCGACGGCTGAAACGCGCGCTCGGGCCAGGTGGTGAAGTGCAACGGAACCAGATCGGCTTCGATCGAGCCCGCGCGACCGATCCGCATGCGCGCGAGGGCCGACAGTCGATCGCTCGGTTCCTTGATGCCGCCGTACACGAAATTGCCGAGCGAATAGAAGATCGGAGCGCCCCGGTACAGCTCGACGCCCTGCAGCCGATGCGGATGAGCGCCCAGCACCGCCTTGCAGCCCAGGTCGACGCACAGGTGCGCGAGTTCGATCTGATAGTCGCGCACCTCGTACGAGCCTTCCTTGCCCCAGTGGAAGAATGGAACGGCGATGTCCACCCGCGGGATCAACTCCTCGACGTCCGCGCGCACCATGGCGCGGATGCAGTCGAGATTCTGATAGCAGCCCGCCGCACCCCAGCGCTTCGCGGTCGCGTAGATCTGGGCGGGCTCCAGCATGTCGGGCGGGGCCTGGAAGTAATAGCCGAGCAGGCCCACGCGCAGGCCCTGACGCTCGAGGATGCAGGGGCGGCGGGCGACCCGCAGGTTGCGGCCGGCCCCGAAGTGCCGGATTCCCGAGCGGTCGAGCGTCGCGATCGTGTCCTCGACTCCCGCGCGTCCGTAGTCGCGAATGTGATTGTTGGCGAGCGACACCACGTCGACGCCGCCGTGCTTCAGGATCTCGACCAGTTCCGGCCGCGCCCGGAAGTTGAAGTTCTTCGCCAGCTTCTCGCCGCGCTCGGTGAATCCGCACTCGAGGTTCACGATCGAGAGATCAGCCTGGTCGAGAAGCTGGCGCACGCACGCGAAGTAGAGAGGCCACAGCTGCTCGCGCGTCTGGCCGGCGGCGAGCTGGGCGTCGAAGTGATCCTGCAGGTTGTAGCCGAGCACCGTGTCGCCCGCCGCGGCCAGCAGGACGCTCGGGAACCCCTCGCGCAGCGAGTCGGGTGGCGCACTCGGGCGCTCGACGCGCAACGAATCGAACGCAGCCGCGGGCGTGGGGGCGCTCTCGCCGGGCTGCGCGAGGCCGTTGCGCGCCCATGCGGGCAGCGCGAGGCCGGCCGCGGCGGCGAGCGAACGGGCGAGAAAACTTCGGCGTGGGATCGATCGCATGGAGGAAGTTCGGGCGCCGGGGCACCGCCGGCGCGGGCATTGAACCACACGATTGACCCTGCGGCGCAAGTCATGCGAGCGTGCCGGCCGATGACGCCCGCACTTCTAGAAGTTCGATCGATCGCCAAGCGCTACGGCGACCTTCAGGCCGTGCATCCGCTCACGTTCGAGGTGCGACGCGGCGAGATCTTCGGCTTCCTGGGCCCGAATGGCGCCGGCAAGACCACCACGCTGCGCATGCTGCTCGGCATCACCCGCCCGGACGGCGGTGAGGTGCGCTTCGACGGCGCGCGAGGACTCGATCCGATGCGCGCCGGCTATCTGCCCGAAGAGCGCGGCCTGTTCGACGACATGCCGATCCTCGAGACACTCGTCTATCTCGGCGAGCTGCACGGCATGCGCGCCTCCGACGCACGAACGGAAGCGACGACGTGGCTCGACCGCTTCGGGCTCGCCGATCGGGCACGCACCCGGCTCGGCATCCTCTCCAAGGGCAATCAGCAGAAGGTTCAGCTCGCAGCGGCGCTGCTGCATCGCCCGGCGCTCGCGGTGCTCGACGAACCGTTCTCGGGCCTCGATCCGCTCAATCAGGAGCTGCTGTTCGGAGTGTTGAACGAGCTGTGTGCCTCCGGCAGCGCGGTGCTGCTGTCAGCCCACCAGCTCGATCTGGTCGAACGGCTCGCGCATCGCTTCCTGCTGATCTCGCGCGGGCGCGCCGTGTTGCAGGGCACTCTCGACGAGATCCGTCACGACGCAGCCGGCGGCGCCGCCGAAGTGCTGGCGCTGCGGCTCGATCCGCACCCGGGCGCCACCCTCGATGCCGACGCGGTGCACCGTGCGGTCGCCGGCCCGCTCGCCGGCGCCGAGGCGACGATCCGGCATGCGGGCGACGGTTCGCTCACGCTCGAAGCGCCGCTGGCGGCCGGCAGCGACCTCGCGCCCTGGGTGGCGGCGGTGGCCCCGCACGCGCGCGTGCGCGCGGCCGAGTCGCGACGACTCAGGCTCCACGAGATCTACCTGCGCGCGGTGGGCGAGGAGGTGGAGTCGTGATCCCGGCGACGCCCTATCGCCGCGCCACCCCGGCGTGGCTGGTGGTGATGCGCTGGGAGGTCCTGCGCATCCTGCGACAGCCGACGTTCGTGGTCTCCCTGCTCATCACGCCGCTGCTCGCGGTCGGCACGCCGTGGCTGATCAGCAAGCTCGGCCATCGCAATCCGCCGCGGGTCGCGGTCGCGTGGACGAACACGGTCGGCGAGATCACCGAGACCGGGCCGCACGCACTCGCGCGCGCACAGCACATCGCGTGGGTGCCGGACGCCGACGTGCCTCGCGACACCGTGCAACTGAAGGAGCGCGTGGCGAGCGGCAAGCTCGCCGGCGCCCTGCTGGTGCCGGCGGACTATGCAGAAGGCGGCGAGGTGCGGGTGTGGGTCAAGCGCGGTGCGCCGGGCTGGGCCGGCGGGCTTGCCGGAATGTTCCGTGAGGACGCGCGCGCGGCGCGGGCCGCGCGGCTCGGGTTGCCGGCCGGCTCGCTCGAGGCGCTCGACGCCGATGTTTCGGTCGAGCTGCGACCGCTCTCAGAAGGCGGGAGCACCAAATTGGGCGGATTCCTGATCGTGTTCGGAATCCTGATGCTCATGATGATGGTGGTGTTCTCGAGCATCTCGTACCTGATTGCCGGCATCGGCGCCGAGAAACAGGCCCGCGTGACCGAGGTGGTCGTCTCCGCGATCCCGCCGCAGGCCTGGATGGACGGCAAGATCCTTGGCTTCACCGTGATCGGCCTGCTGATGGCGGTGGTGTGGGGCGCGTCGCTGCTGGTCGCCGCTGTGCTGCTGCGCTTTCCGCTGCCGAGCGGCGTGCAGCCGGGGGTGCTGGCGGTGACGCTGGTGTTCGCGACCTGCGGTCTCTACCTGTACAACGCGATGTTTGCGGGCATCATGGCGTCGATCCGCAGCATGCAGTCGTCGTCGGGCTCGCAGACCTGGTTTTTCATGCTGCCGTTCGCGCCGTTCTTCCTGCTCGACCCGCTGCGCGACGACCCCGATGCCGCGTGGCTTGCGGTGGCCACGCTGATCCCGCCGCTCACGCCCAGCATGGTGCCGGTGCGCCTCGTGATGCAGGCGATCACGTGGTGGGAGGTGGTGCTGGCGCTCGGGGTGCTGATCGGGGCGTGCTTCTACATGCGCCGCGCCGCGGGGCGGATCTTCCGGCTCGGCATGCTGCTCTACGGGAAAGACATGACGATGCCCGAGATCCTGCGCTGGATGCGGGAGAAGGACTAGCGGCCGAAACGCGCTACGCCGGATACGCGCGTGCGATCACGTCCACCAGGTGCTCGATCGCGCCGCTCGAGCCGCGCGCCGCCGCGCCGCGCCGCATGTGGAGCAGGCAGCCGGGATTCGAGGCGACGGTCAGGTGCGCCCGCGCCGCCTCGATGGTGTCGAGCTTGCCGGTGAGCTGCGCGTCGGCGAGATCGGGCTGCGTCAGGTTGTAGACCCCGGCACTCCCGCAACACCAGTCGCTGTTCGCGAGTTCGACCAGCGCCACGCCGGGCAGCCCGCGCAGCAGCTCGCGCGGTGCGCTTCGCACCTTCTGCGCGTGCGCGAGATGACAGGCATCGTGGTAGGCGACTCGCAACGGCGCGGACGCGTCGAGCGGAGCGTGTTGCGCCTGCGCTCCGGCCGGCAGTCCGAGCGCCGCCAGGACTTCCGACACGTCGCGCGCCAGCGCGCCGAACGCGACGTCGCCGCTCAGGTGCGCGCTCTCGCGCAGTGCCGCCCCGCAGCCGGCCGAGTTCGTGACGATCGCCTCGCAGCCGGCGGCCGAACCGCGCGCGAACACGCGTGCGTTCTCGGTGATGAGCGCGCGCGAGGTGTCGCGCAGCCCGGCGTGAGCCTGCAGCGCGCCGCAGCAGGTCTGCGCGTGCGGCACCGTGACGCGCGCACCCGCC